>JBJMVX010000166.1:0-6765 GCA_045810445.1 Massilia sp. | reverse complement strand
CGTCCAAACCAAATAGCAGGCAGTAGCCGATACGGAGTGTGCATGCGTTTAAGCTCGATGGGTGTTTGCCTGGCCCTGGTTGCGACATGGGCGGGGGCGGCCGATGGCGTATCGGTCAAGGTCACGATGAGCGCGCCCGATGCGCTGGAAGTGCGCTACGAATTGCCGCCGACCTGTACCCAGCTTGGTTTCGTCAAGGACGGTCCGCAGGCCGCTGCCATCCGCGCGCGCTGGCAGGCCCAGGACAGTTGCGCCAGCGCCGGGGGCGATACGCTCGATGTCAAGGAAACGTGCCCGGTGGTGCGCTTTCGCGTGCCAGCGACCACTGAGAAGATCAGCGGCTATCCGGGCTCCTTTCCTGTCGGTCGGGCGCTGTACGCGCACATGTCCAACTATGCGGTCGGCCCGCAGTGCGGCCCTGTGCAGTATCACATTGCAGCGCCGGGCGGCGTGGCCAGCGCGCTTGGCCGCAGCACCGGCGAGGTGGCTACGGGCGACGATGCCGCAGCTCTCCTGTTCCCGGCCGGGGTGGCGCCTGACCCCAAAGGTCTCGACTATTTTGACCCGGCCCTGAGCCCAGCTGCCGTGACCCAGATCCGCAATGTGGCCAATGGCAGTGCGGCCTTCCTGCGCGATGCCATGCCGCTGGCTGAATTCAAACGGCCCATCATCGCCGCTTCTCTGGCCAGTGCGCCGGGCGGACCGAATATCGGGGGCAGTGCAGGGGACGTGCTGCTGCTGACGATGTTTAACTGGCCCGCCTCGCCCAAGCCGGAACATCAGCGCCTGATGAACAAGCTGGTGGCCCATGAAATGAGCCACCGTTTTCAGCTGCGTGACGCGGTTGACGACTATGCCGATGCGCGCCTCATTCACGAAGGCGGCGCCGAATTCCTGCGCTGGTCGGTCTCCCTGCGCCAGGGCTGGCTGACGCCCCAGCAGGCGGCGGCCGAACTCGATGAGGCCTTGACCGACTGCGTGCTGACGGTGGGCGAGCGCAGCTGGCGCGAATTATCCCCCCGTATTATCGCGGGCAATCACCTGGAATACACCTGCGGCCTGCCGGCCTTTGTGTACGCGCTCGCAGCGCGCCAGGGCAAGGGTAGTCCCTACGCCCGCATCGACAGTTTCTATCAGCAGCTGCGCAGCGGCGGCAAACCCGATTTCGTGCGCGCCATCGAGTGCGGCGCCACCCCGTGCAGGCCGCGCGTGCTGCCGGTGGTATTGGGGCCACAGACCCCCTTGCACGCACGCTGGGCGCTGGTGCTCAGGGAAACCGGCCTGGCGACGCCACGTCCGCCCAACCAGTCGCAGACAAACCGCATGATGGTGCAGGCGCTGACCCAGTTGATGATGGACGATTGCGGCAACAGCAGCATGACGCCGACCCCGGGCAGCGTGCTGCTCGACGTTCTGCCGGCCTGCAAGACCTTGAAAGCAAATGTGGAAGTGGTGAAGGTCGAAGGCCAAGCCGTCTTTGGTGGCACGCGTGCCTTGCCGGCGCTGGTGGCAGCGTGCACCGCGCGCAAGGAAGTCGAACTGGGTATCAAGGGAGGCGCCAGCCTGCGCATGCCTTGCGTGACACCGTATCAGGTGACCCCGCTATTCTACGCGGCCAATATTGAGGCGATCATCAAACTGCTGGCGCGCGAGTAGGCGGCGCCAGCTTGTCTCACGCCGTCCTTGCGGTAGGCGGCAAAGTGCGCAGTGCGCTCTCTTGCAGCGCCTTGTCGTGCTGATCGCAACGCGCGCGCAGCAGCGCCAGGTCGCGACTCTCGCGCGGGCTGAAGGCGTCGCCCAATACCCGCTTGTACCAGTGCTCGTCGATGCCCTCCGGTTTCCCCGCTCGCATGCGCGCGTCGATTTGCATCTGCAGGCTGGTGGCGCATTCAAAGGGATCAATGGCGACGTCGAAGTAGCGCTCCATCAGCTGGCGCACCTGGACCGATTGCGGATCAACGTGCTTCTTGTCGAGCACGTACGAGGCGATGATGGCCGCTGCGGATGCGAGCACCAGCAAACCACTGACCCAATCCGTGTCGTCTTTCACGTGATTCTGAAACGTCAGCACCGAAAACAGCAGCACAATCGGGCAGATGACGCGGATGTAGGTGCACAGCACCGAGCGCCAGTTGATGCCCTTGAGCTCATAGGCGGCATCGGAACGGGTATCGACATAGTAACTGGCCATCGGAAACAGTGGCACATACCAGAGGTGCCCGAAAACGGTTTTCACCGCGATACTGCCGACCTTGTTGACGCTGCCATAGGTGCGTTTTCCCCAAACAAAAATCATGAATTCTCCAAACAAAATAAGTAACCAGGAAGAACGGACGCGCACGAAAACCTTCTTCAATGGGCGGCGCAACTTACTACGATAGCAAGTGATGGGGTATTTGGGCAATATGTATGTACGGCATTGAGGCTTTTCGTCGACTCCGCGCCACATATGTATGGTATTGCGGGAAACGTTGACAGCGCCGCCGTTCGTCCAGGCATCGCAACCGTTGATCGGCGTTACGGGGCCATTCGTCGGAACCCGCTTCGGTTTGCGATCACACTTGCCTAAGCTGCAAGCTCCACACCACATCAAGGAGCGTCCCATGAACCGTCTGCACCACATCGTCCGCATCAGCGCCGCGTGCGCTGCCATCGCCCTGCCCATGCTGGCCCAGGCACAAGAAGCTGCACCCATACCGAGCGTGGAAGTGCGGCCCCTTCTGGCCTTGACGAGCGCATGTCCCAACGCCTTCAAGGAACTGCCGGACAATCTCTACCGTGCCTGGCGCGAAATCGATACTGCCGCCGACGTGCAGGTGCAGTTCAAACTCGATGGCAGTCGCATCAGCGAGGTGAAAACCATCGGGCGCGTTGACTATTACGGCTTCGTGCGCCAAGCCGTCCGGAGCATGAAGTGCCAGCATGCAGGTGAAGGTGCGTATGCGGTCAGTTTCCGCATCAAGTTCCGCTACCCGGAAGACGAAGCGGGCGCGCAGATGGCGATGCAGTTTGTCGACGACGCGCCCGTCGTGGCAGCACTGGATTCGGGCCGCTAGGACGAGCGCCGCCCATCGCCGCGTCAAATTCCATACACCGGGTTGCCGAAAATAGGGAACAATAGGCCTTGGCCCGGTCGGCGCACGCTCCTGTGTTCCGACGCCGGCAGCATGACGAGGCGAGATTGAAAACAAGTACATGGCGGTGCTGTCCCAACTGCAAAACGGAAGCGATTTCCGCCTGGACGGTCTTTCGCTCGGTGAGCGGTGTGGGCAGCAATCCGCGTTGTCCATCCTGCCAGGCACGCCTTACGGTGGGCGCATCCTGGCAAGGCAATGTGATCGGGTTCCTGATGTTCGCCTTGCTGTTCACCGCTGCAGCGAGTATTTCACAGCATAGCGCCTTGCCCTATCTAGTATTGCCCGTTGCGCTGGGCCTGGCCGTGTGGAGTGTATGGAAGTTCGCAAGCTTCAAGGTCGTGCTCCCCCCGCCTGCCTGGCTGCGGAAGGCGCACTACGTGGTCTTTGCATTTGCGGTCGGTGCCTTCCTGTATTGCTACAGTCAGCATTACTTCGGTTGACACTCGCGGGTGCGCGATACCTTCAGACCAGCACGACGCATTTGCCGCGCGCCTGATTTGCTTCCATGAGGCTGTGAGCCGCGCTTGCTTCGGCGAAGCCAAAGACGTGTGCTGGTCGTGCGCGCAGTTTGCCTTTTGCGACAAGGTCCACAATCGCTTGCATGGGGACGTCTTGTACAGGAAACGCGTCTGAGCCGAAGTTGAAGCTGCCAAAGAAGCTCAGTTGCACGCCACTAGGCATCTGGCTCAGGGGATCGAAGGCGGTCAACTTGTCCAGTCCCCCCAGAAAGCCTGCAAGACACGTGCGACCGCTGCGTCGCACTGCTGCCATCGAGTCCAGGATCGTGCTGTTGCCAACGAGATCAAGTACGGCATCCACTTTTCCGCCCAAGCTGTCGAGCATGGGCGCCAGAGGGCCGTCGAGCACGAGGCAGTGATGTGCGCCTGCGCTCGCCAGGCCTTCCAGCCTGGCCGCGCTACGTGTGGTCGCGATGACCTCGGCGCCGGCCTGCACGGCAAGGTCAATCGCCGCCAATCCCAGGCTCGAAGTGCCGCCACGTATCACGATGCGCTGGCCGGGCTGCAGCGCCAGGTTGTTATGCAGGCACGTCCAGGCCGTCGCATACGACTCTGGCAAGGCGCCCAGTACTTCCCACGGCAGGTGCGTGTCCACAGCAATCACATTGCTTGCTGGAACAACCGTTCGGCTTGCATAACTGCCATCGATAGTGCGCCCCATACCCCCCATCAAAGCCATCACTGTTTGGCCGGGCCGCAAGCGGCCCGTGGCATCGTCGATGACGACCCCGACACATTCAATACCGCTGATCGCCGCAACGTCGCCCCATTGTCCGCTGCGCATATAGAGTTCGGCGCGGTTCAGCCCGAATGCACGTACCTCGATCAGGACGGTCCCGGGCCGCAGTGTCGGGTCTGCATGTTCAATGACCTGCAGTACCTCGGGTGGACCGAACTGTGTGCGAATGATTGCTTTCATCTTGCTCTCCTAAAAAGGGTGGAGGCGCCATCTTAGGGAGATTCATTGTCAGATAAAATTACTAAATATTGAACATCAATGAAGGTTATTCCTACAATGTCGGAGCCCAGCCTGTTGCAATTGCAGTGTTTTTCCGCCCTGGTCACGCATGGCAGTTTTGCCGCCGCCGCCGCGCACTTGCACCGCACCCACCCAACAGTTTTTGCTGCGGTGGCGTCGCTGGAAAAGCAGCTAGGCCTGGTATTGCTCGACCGCAGTGGCTATCGCGTTGCCTTGACTGAGGAAGGCGCTGCCTTTCATGCACGCGTGTTGCTCTTTTTGCGCCAGTTCGACAGCTTGAAGCGTGAGGCGGCGCAATTGGCAGCAGGTGAAGAGCCTGAGTTGCGCGTCGTCGTCGGTGACCTTTGTCCACTCGATAGCACGCTTGGTTTGCTACGCCACTTCTTTTCAGACCTGGCGGGCTCCACCCGTCTGAACCTGATGGTCGACGCCATTGCAGGCCCGTGGGAGCGCTTGCGGGATGGCGAATGTGATCTGGTCTTTCACCACATGGACACATCGAATTTGCAGATCGAGGCCATGCATCTGTTTGACGTCAAGCTGCTGCCGGTCGCTGCGCCGGGCTTTATCGGTGACGCGCCAGGCAGCGCGCTCACGCCAGATGCGCTGCGCTCCTTTGTCCAATGCGTCATTCGGGACTCGAGCCGGCGCCCATCGCAGAAGAACTACTATCTGATCGAGGGCGCCCGGACTTGCAGCGTACCCGACCAATTGATGAAGCGCGAAATCATCGTGCAGGGATTGGCATGGGGACATTTGCCCTTGCACCTGATCGATGCCGATCTCACGAGTGGACGTCTGGTGTCGCTGGCAGGCCCGAACATGCGCGGCGCGACGCTGCCGCACTACGCCATGCGTCGGCGCGACGCCGTCCACGGGCCGGTCGCAGAGCGGCTGTGGCAGCACTTGCAGGGACTGGTTCCAGTATGAACGTCGCTCCTGCGCTTATCGTCGGAGGGTACTAGAGATAGCGCGCCCGCCATCCGCGTTTTTCGACCGTGCGCATATTGCTGCGCTGCTTGAGATCGGCCAGGTAGGACATCAACAGCTGCAGTTCGCGATCATCTGTACGCCCTTCGAACATCGCAACCTGGACGAGATTGCCGTAATGGCGGGTCAGTTTGGCCGGCGTGTCATCGAGCATGATGACCCGTTCCAGGTTGAATCCCCTGCGTTTGACCTTCTGCAGATTCTTGGCCCATTCATGGCTGAGGGTTTCAGAATCGAAGGTCAGGGTGCAGCGTTTGCGCGACCAGACGAAGGCCAGGTCTGCATCATCGCCAAACAATTCCTGCACGATGAGATCCGCATAATCGGCCGAAGCTGAGGTCCAGACCGCGAGTTGAAAATTGGCGCGGCAGAAGGCGAGGAACTCTCGCACGAAGGGACGCAGATAGACGTGGTAGTGCTCGAACATGAAATCGGGCGCGTGCGCCAGCACCGTTTCGCTGGCGTGGAGCAAAGTCTCGTCCAAGTCGAGTATCAATAAGATATCGCAGCGAGATGGTTGTGATGTGGCTTGCAGGGAGGCTCCGACTCTTGTGGCGCAATTGATCAATGGTATCGCGGTCTTTCAGTGCAATTGTAGCGGACGCCTGGACGGGCTGGTTCAACCCGACCCGACGTCACACGACTACGGTCATTGAATTTGGCGACGGAGATTACAATGGCGACAGACCCCACAGTGGCTACGATGGAAAAGCAATGATCGAGAACATTCCGCGAGAGCGCAGCGCATATCAATGCGATGAATATTTTAACGGCCATTGGTGGCAAAGCGGGCATTACGACGAATACGCGCAAATGTTCATGATCGTGCCTTTGAGCGAGGCTTACGAAAGCGCCGGGTTGGCGTTTTTTTCTATTGGGCGGTCCGGCTCAGACGGAATTGATTTCGGGTATCGAAAGGGACTGATCGGGATTTGGGCTTTTTATCCGATTGAAGGTGACTTTAAGTTCATGGCCCCCGACATTCACAGCCTGGTCGATGACTGGTGTTCCGGTAAACTCTTTGTTTGACATCGCTTTATGACAGACCCTACGCCAGAATCGCCTTCCCCCGTTCTTGATCTGAACTGTCTTGGCCGTTGGTTGGCAGGATGGAGCATGGCACGCGGATTGCCCCTGCCTG
>JBJMVX010000165.1:0-8929 GCA_045810445.1 Massilia sp. | reverse complement strand
TGAATTCGATCCCCTGTTCGAAGACATCTACGACTACTGCGAGTTGATGAACCTGGACGTGGACACCCTGATCCACGAAATTGGCGCCGGCCAGATGGAAATCAACTTCCAGCATGGCGACCCCCTGGGGCTGGCCGACAAGGTGTTCTTCTTCAAGCGAACATTGCGCGAAGCGGCCCTCAAGCACGATATGTACGCCACCTTCATGGCCAAGCCTATGGCGGGCGAGCCAGGGTCGGCCATGCATGTGCACCAGAGTGTGCTCGACACCAAGACGGGGCAGAATATCTTCAGCAATGAGGACGGCTCGGCTTCCAGCCTGTTCAAGCAGTACATCGGCGGCCTGCAGCGCTACATGCCATCGGCCATGGCGATTGTCGCGCCCTACGTCAATTCCTACCGCCGCATCGTGCGTCATACGGCAGCCCCCATCAATATCCAGTGGGGGCTGGACAACCGCACCGTGGGCTTCCGTGTGCCCGAATCGGGCGTGCAGGACAGGCGTGTGGAAAACCGCATCATTGGCGCCGATGCCAATCCCTACCTGGCCTTGGCGGTGACCCTGGCCTGTGGTTACCTGGGCATGACCGAGCAGCTCGAACCGACGCCAATGATGACCGGTAGCGCCTACGACATGCCCTTCGAACTGCCGCAAGGTCTGCCCGAGGCGCTGCATTTGCTGCGCGCCGAAGACAAACTGCGCACGGTGCTGGGCGAGCGCTTCATCGACGTGTATGCAGCCATCAAGGACCTGGAACATCAGGAATTCATGACGGTCATCAGCCCGTGGGAACGTGAACACCTGCTGCTGCACGTTTGATCGGGAGGCCATCATGACAACTTACGATACGGCCGCACTGCGCCGGCTCGATGCCGCGCACTTCCTGCATCCTTTCACCGATCACGCCGCCCTGGCAGCGAAAGGCGTGCGTGTGATGGTGCGTGGCGACGGCATCTACCTGTGGGATTCGGAGGGCAACAAGATCCTCGATGGGATGTCGGGTCTGTGGTGCGTCAACGTGGGCTATGGCCGCACGCGCATCTCGGACGCGGTGTACCAGCAGATGGAGACACTGCCTTTCTATAACAGCTTTTTCAATACCACCAACGTGCCGGCGGTGGAACTGGCGGCCAAGCTGGTCGCGCTGTCCCCGCCGCAGTTCAATCATGTGTTCTTTACTGGCTCGGGTTCGGAGGCGAACGACACCAATGTGCGCATGGTGCGGCGTTACTGGGACCTGCTCGATCAGCCGGGGCGCACCACCATCATCAGCCGACACAATGCCTACCATGGCAGCACCCTGGCCGGAGCGGCCCTGGGCGGCATGGCCGGCATGCACGAGCAGGCAGGCACGATTCCGGGCATCGTTCACATCGGCCAGCCAAATTATGTCGAGGCCGGGCATGGGATGACGGAAGACGAATTTGGCATCGTGGCAGCACGCTGGCTTGAAGAGAAAATCCGCGAGGTGGGCCCCGACAAGGTGGCGGCCTTCATCGGCGAACCGGTACAGGGCGCGGGCGGCGTGATCATCCCGCCAGCGACCTACTGGCCCGAAATCGGCCGCATCTGCGACAAGTACGGGATCCTCCTGATCGCCGACGAAGTGATCTGCGGCTTTGGGCGCCTTGGGGCCTGGTTCGGTTGCGAGCTGATGGATTTCAAACCTGACCTGATCACCTTTGCCAAGGGTGTCACCTCCGGCTATATCCCGCTGGGCGGTGTGCTGGTGGGCGACCGCGTGGCCAAGGTGTTGATTGAGAAGGGAGGCGACTTCAATCACGGCTTTACGTATTCCGGCCATCCGGTGGCCTGCGCGGCCGCGCTGGAAAACCTGCGCATTCTGGAAGAGGAAAAACTGGTGCAGCAGGTGGCGCGTGACACTGGTCCCTATCTGCAGCAGCGCTTCGTCTCGCTGAGTGACCATCCGTTGGTCGGTTTCGCCAACAGCTGCGGCTTTGTCGCCGGCTTGAACCTGGTGCGCACAAAAGGCGCCCGCGTCCACGAGAACGAGCTGTTCGATCCGGCGTTGGGCGTGGGCATGGTCTGCCGCGGTCACATGTTCAACAACGGCATGATCATGCGCGCCGTGGGCGAGCGCATGATCATCGCGCCGCCCTTGGTGATGACGCGCGATCAGATCGACAAGATGGTCGCGAAGATCCGCGCCTGCCTGGATGCCACCCTGGCCGATCTGCGCGAGCGCGGATGGATGGCCTAGAGCTCCTTGCGGTTCTGCAGAACTTGTGGGGCCAGCGAGCCGGCAATCATGCCGACAATGGCGGCGATCAGGCCGGCCAGCTGGCCCGGGAAAATCTCGCCCCAGCTTGTCACTTGGGGGAAGAACAGCAACCAGGTGAACATGCCCGCCGCGATCGACACAATGGCACCTTGGGTGCTGGCGCGTGTCCAGTACATGCCCATCGCCAGCGGCACAACGGCAGCCACCAGGGTCACCTGGTAAGCGCTCGACACCAGTTCGTAGATCGAAGTGCCTTTCATGGCGATGGCATAAATCAGCACCAAAGCCGCAAAGATGACGATGGTCACTCGCACTGCCAGCAGTTGCTGGCGGTCCGTCATGCCGGGGCGCAGGTGCTTGAGGATGTTCTCGACAAAGCTCGACGACGGCGCCAGCAGCGTGGCCGACGAGGTGCTCTTGATGGCCGAGAGCAGGGCGCCAAAAAACAGAATCTGCATCACCAGCGGCATCTTGGTCAGCACAAAGGTGGGCAGCAAGCGCTGGTAATCGTTCTTGGCCATCTCCATACCGCTCTCACCCATCACCAGCACGGCACTGGCCACGATGAACATGGGCACGAAGGCAAACAGGATATAGCTGACACCGCCGATGATGGCGCCGGCGCGCGCGGTGGGGGCGTTCTTGGCCGACATCACGCGTTGGAACACGTCCTGCTGTGGAATCGAGCCCAGCATCATGGTCACTGCCGCGCCAATGAAAAAGACGGTTTCATGAAATTTCGGCTGGGGCAGGAACCTCCACAGGTCGCCTTTGTCTGCCATGGCGAATACCTGGTGGGCCCCGCCAGCGAGGTCGGCAGAGAAAAAAGCAATCACGGAAAGGCCAATCACCAGCACGATCATCTGGATGAAGTCGGTAATGGCCACCGCCAGGAAACCGCCGGCGACCACATAGATCAGTACCGCCATGGTGCCGACAAACATGCCCATGCCTTCGCTCATGGCACCGCCCGTCAACACCGAGAACACGAGGCCCAGTGCGGTGATCTGCGCAGCAACCCAGCCCAGATAGCTGAGGATGATGGCCACCGAACAGAACACCTCGATGCCCACGCCAAAACGCTGGCGATAGTAGTCGCCGATGGTGAGCAGATTGAGTTTATACAGCCTGGCTGCGAAGAACATGCCAACCAAAATCAGGCAGGTACCAGCGCCAAACGGGTCCTCCACAATGGAGTTCAAACCACCCTGCACGAAGCGGGCGGGAATACCCATCACGGTCTCAGCGCCAAACCAGGTGGCAAACGTGGTGGTCACCACCATGATCAGGGGCAGGCTGCGCCCGGCCACGGCAAAATCGCTTGTGTTCTTGATACGGGTGCCGGCCCACACGCCGATGCCCAGGGTCACCAGCAGGTACAGCACCACGGCGGTGATCAGTGTGTAATTCATGTATGTTTACTCCAGCGGAAACAAGGACTGAATATTGATTTTTAGCAAGATCTGCAGACCGCAAAACCTGAGGATTATACCGGGGTGAAACGCTGGTCAAAATGAAAACTTGGGCCGCTGTGCGTACAAGCGACATTGCGGTGACATCGAACGGAAACAGGAGACGGGCATGGCATCGATTCAATGGCACGACAAGGCGGCTGCGCTGCGCATCGACGGGCGCGCTTTCATTGGCGGCGAGCGGGTGGGCGCGCGCGCGGAACGGCAGTTCGACAATTTTTCACCCATCGATGGGCGGATGCTGGGAGCGGTGGCGCGTTGCGACGCGGCCGACGTGGATGCGGCCGTGGCCAGTGCCCGCGCCGCCTTCGACGACCGGCGCTGGGCTGGCCAGGCACCTGGTCAGCGCAAACGCGCCCTGATCAAGTTTGCCGATCTGATTCTCGCCAAGCGCGAAGAACTGGCGCTGCTTGAAACGCTGGACATGGGCAAACCGATCAAGTACAGCCAGAGCGTCGACGTGCCGGCGGCGGCCAACTGCATCCGCTGGTATGGCGAAGCGATTGACAAAATCTACGACGAAATCGCGCCCACAGCGGAAGACAGCCTGGCCCTGATCACGCGCGAGCCGGTTGGTGTGGTCGCGGCGATCGTGCCCTGGAATTATCCGATGATCATGGCAGCCTGGAAGATTGCGCCTGCGCTGGCCGCTGGTAACAGCGTGGTGCTCAAACCGTCCGAAAAATCGCCCTTGACGGCGCTGCGGCTGGCCGAGCTGGCGCTGGAAGCCGGCATTCCACCTGGCGTGTTCAACGTGGTGCCAGGCTACGGTCACGAAGCCGGCGCCGCGCTGGCCCTGCACATGGATGTGGACTGCATCGGCTTTACCGGCTCGACCAGGGTTGGCAAGCAGATCTTGCAGATGGCCGGTCAGTCCAACCTGAAGCGCGCCTGGACCGAATTGGGCGGCAAGTCGGCAAACATTGTGTGCGCTGATTGTCCGGACCTGGATGCGGCGGTCAGTGCGGCCATCGGTTCGATCTATTTCAACCAGGGCGAAAGCTGCAACGCGCCTTCACGCCTGTTTGTGGAGGCGTCGATCAAGGACGCCTTCATGGAAAAGGCGCTGCTCTTGATGCCGCGCTACCAGCCTGGCGACCCGCTCGATGAAGACACGGTAATGGGCGCCATTGTGGACGCGACGCAGATGAAGACCGTGATGGGGTATATCGAGCAGGGCAAGGCGGCGGGCGCCAACCTGCTTTTTGGTGGCACCGCTGCGCGAACGGAGACGGGCGGATTTTACGTGGCGCCCACCTTGTTCGACAAGGTTGACAGCAGCATGAGTATCGCCTCCGAAGAGATTTTCGGGCCCGTGCTGTCGGTCCTGAGTTTTAGCGATATCGACGAGGCTGTGCGCCAGGCCAATAGCACGCCGTATGGCTTGCAGGCGGCTGTGTGGACGCGCGATTTGTCCAAGGCCATACGCACCGCGCGTGCATTGCGGGCAGGGACTGTGCATGTGAATCAGTACGACGGTGACGATATCACCGTGCCTTTTGGCGGCTACAAACAGTCAGGCAACGGACGCGATAAATCGCTGCACGCCTTTGACAAATACACCGAGTTGAAAACGACCTGGATCCAGATCGGTTGATGTTCTAGCGCTGCTAGAAGAGCTACCACCACTGCCCTTGCGAAAGCGAGGGCCCATACTGAGCAATCGAAGTATAGGGCCCACGCATGCGTGGGCACAACGACCGCTTGCGGTCGTCCTCGCTTTCGCAAGGACAGTGTTGGGGAGCGGTTAACCGTGCACGCTGCGACTATCCTGCGGCGCCTGCGCACGCTCGGTCATGCCATAGTCGCGCACCACGCTGGCGATGCGCAAGCGGTAGTCCGCAAAGATCCCGTTGCGTCCCTGCGCCTGCGCGGTGCGATGTTCCTCCGTATTGCGCCACTGCTTGACAGCCTCCTCATCGCGCCAGAACGACAGCGACAGAATCTTGTCCGGCTGGCTCAGACTTTGAAAGCGCTCAATCGACATAAAGCCATCGATCTCCGAGAGCATGGGCGCCAGTTTCGCGGCAATCGCCAGGTATTCACCCTTGGACTCGGCCACAGGGCAGACTTCAAAAATCACGGCGATCATATTCATTCCTTCGAAAGTAGACTAAAAAATCGCGGCAGCCGCGCATTGGCCGACGGCGCATAAGTCCATCCATGGCCTTCCATTGCGTGCGCTCGCCCCAGCAGGTGTTCAACAGCTTTCGTGGCGATTGTCAGCGCCAGTTCCTGCCCCGGGCAGGCATGGCGCCCGTGCCCGAAGCCGTAGTTGCGCCCCTCCATGCTGGCTGCAGCCAGTACCAGCAAGATGGTATCACCGGCTTGCAGCGGCACACCTGCGACCTCGGTGGCTTGGGCGACAAAGCGCCGCGTGTTGTGCACCGACGGGTCGCAACGTGCCACCTCGCGCACGAGGTCGTCGGCCAGTTGGGGCTGCGCGCGCAGACGCGTTTGCAGTTCCGGCTTCTTTAATAGCGCCACAATGCAATTGCCGATCAAACCTGCAGTCGCCTCGTGGGTCTGCGACAGCAGTCCAATCACGTTGGCCAGCATGGCTTGCCGGTCACGCCATTCAGTTTGCTCGGCTACGCGCGCCATCAAGCCACTGGCCTTGATGCTGGCAAGGCGTTCCAGCAGGGCCTGTGCCGCGACGCTTGCATCATCGAGTTGCGACGATGTCGACAAGGGCGACAGCGCGCGGACAAAGTCGCCCATCCATGCGCTTAGCTGCGGCAGCTCAGCCTCCGGCATTCCCAGGAGATCGGCCACCACATAGGTCGGCAAGGCGAAGGTCCATGCATCGAGATCATGGCTGGCCGCCAGTGCCGCTGCAAAGTAGTTGGTGCGCGCACCCACGGCGGCCAGGTCGACCGACGCCAGCGCATTGGCCAAGGCGCGCCGGTGCGCTGCGTGGCTCGGTCCTTCGTTCATTCGCACCAGATGGCCAAAGATGGTTCCGGCACTACTGCCCGCAATTGCGTGCGGTACCGCTTCTGCGGGCGGGCGCACCAGGCAGTGTGCATTGGCCATGACCTCGTCGATGACGCTCGGTAGGCACGCGATCCACACGTTTATAGTTTCATCGAACACCAGCGGCGGCCCCGCCAGCAGGCTGCGGTAGTAAGGGTAGGGGTCAGCATGGCTGACTGCGGCAATGGCGTTTGATGGGTTCATGAATCCATTGTACGGATTGCGTGCATTGAACGATTCGTCTACCATCAAACTATGAATGTAGACAAGGAAGCGACCATGTCCAGCCAATTTGCCGATACCCGCCTGGCCGCCGTGGCAGGTGCGATT
Organism: Massilia sp.; assembly: GCA_045810445.1. Lineage (GTDB taxonomy): Bacteria > Pseudomonadota > Gammaproteobacteria > Burkholderiales > Burkholderiaceae_D > Telluria_A. Next base: position 1,908 of record JBJMVX010000165.1, on the reverse strand, counting down.
GCCGAACCAGCACGCGCGCGCATGCTGTGCTGCCTGATGGATGGCCATGCGCGCACCGGCACCGAACTGGCTGTCGTGGGCGAGGTCAGCCCGTCCACGGCCAGCGTCCATCTGGCGAAATTGAAAGAGCAGCAGTTGGTACAGGTGCTCGCGCAGGGCAAGCATCGCTATTACAGCCTGGCCGGTGCCGACGTGGCAGCCGCGCTGGAGGCGCTCATGCGCGTCGCTGGCTTGGCGCAGCCGCACTTCGTGCCGACCACGCCAGACCGATTGCGCCACGCGCGCACCTGCTACGACCACATGGCCGGTGCGGTGGCCGTTGGCATGCATGACTATATGGCGCGCCAGGCCTGGCTCGACGCTGCCGACGATGGCAGTTATACGCTCAGCGATGCAGGCAGCGAGGCCTTGGCGGCCATGGGTGTGGATGTGGTACAGGTGGCAAAGTCGCGGCGGCGTTTTGCGTGTGCCTGCGTGGACTGGAGCGAGCGCCGCCCCCATTTGGGAGGCGCGCTCGGCGCGGCCATGCTGGCGCTGCTACTCAAAAAAGGCTGGGTGACGCGCGAGCTCGATAGTCGGGCGCTGGCGGTGAGCGCCGAAGGGCGGCGTCAGTTCAAGCGGGTGTTCGAGGTCGCCGCCTGAACGGCGACCCCAGCGTCATCAGAAGCAGTGTTCGGCAGCGGGGAAGCTGCCATCCTTGACCGCAGCGACGTAGGCACTGACGGCCGCGTCGATGCTGGTCTGTCCTTCCATGAAGTTTTTCACGAAGCGCGCTTTGCGGCCCGGGAAAACACCCAGCAGATCGTGCATCACCAGAACCTGGCCCGAACAATCGGGACCGGCGCCAATGCCGATGGTTGGAATGGCCAGCAGCTCAGTCACTTCCTTGCCCAGCGCTGAAGGAATCGCTTCAAGCACCAGCATGGCGGCACCGGCGGCTTGTAGCAACTTGGCGTCGGCCTTGAGCTGGTCGGCGCTTTCAATGGTTTTGCCCTGCACCTTGTAGCCGCCCAGCTGGTGTACCGATTGCGGTGTCAATCCCAGGTGCGCGCATACGGGTACGGCGCGCTCGGTCAGGAAGCGCACGGTATCGGCCAGCCACGCGCCCCCTTCGAGCTTGACCATGTGGGCGCCGGCCTGGATCAGTTGCACCGCGTGGTTGAAAGCTGCTTCCGGCGTGGCGTAACTGCCAAACGGCATATCGGCCAGGACCATGGCGCTTTTGCTGCCGCGTGCGACGGCGGCCGTGTGGTAGGCCACTTCGGCCACGGTCACAGGCAGGGTGGACTGGTGCCCGTTGCAGACCATGCCGAGGGAGTCGCCGATCAACAGCACTTCCACGCCGCAGCGGTCCATGAGGCTGGCGAAGCTGGCGTCGTAGCAGGTCAGCATGGTGATCTTGTTGCCGGCTGCCTTCATCGCGTTGATCGACGGGATGGTCACGGCCTTGGTGACAGCTGGTTTCAAAGGCGCTGGAGCATCCCCGCCCGCCATGTCCTTGCCTTGCAGGTATCCGCTCATGATTGGTCCTTTGATATCAAATAAAATGAAGACCGCGCTAGTGTAATGCGAACCGGGGGAATGTGCAGGGATGGGTGTGGAGGGGGAGCTCTAAGTGGGAAATCATGCGTCACCCACCCGTGAATCATGCGTCAACAACCCGTGAATCATGCGTCACCCACCCACTGTCCTTGCGAAAGCGAGGACCCATATTCCGTTCGCGCAGTGAAGAAATCTTTCTGAGCCCACAGGGGTTATGGGTCCTCGCTTTCGCAAGGACAGTGGGGGGGCGGCATCAACGGAATACCCATTTTGGAGCATCAGATGAAAAAGACCATCGCATTCGCCCTGTGCTTGACCGCACTCCCAGCCTTTGCCCACCCTGGCCACAGCGACGCCGTTGGCTTC
>JBJMVX010000164.1:0-4591 GCA_045810445.1 Massilia sp. | reverse complement strand
GACCAGCGCGTCATCAAGCGGCGCAGTCAGCAAGTCCAGCGTGACGCCGGCCTGCGCCTGCGGTATGCGGCGAAAGCCGGGCATGCCAGTGGGATCGACCGCGATGTACTGCAATTTATCCGACCGCTGTGGATCGTTCTGCCATGCCTGCAGCAGCGCACGGAAACGCGCACCGTCGCCAAAATGGCTGTCGAACAAGGCGAAGTGGCCGCGACCGCGCCACAGGTGCTGCCAGTTCATGCGTTCAGTTGCGCTGGTGGCAGAAACAGGCGACGTCGTGGTCGTTTACCATGCCAATGCCCTGCATATAGGCGTACACAATGGTCGAGCCGACAAACTTGAAGCCACGCTTGAGCAGGTCCTTGGACAGGCGATCGGACAGGTCCGTTTTGGCTGGTCGCGTCTCGCGCGTGAAACGGTTGACGATAGGCTTGCCATCGACGTAAGCCCACAAAAACTGGTCGAGCGTACTGCCTTCGGCGCGCAGACGCAGATACGCCTGGGCATTGGTGATGGCGGCCGCCACCTTGAGTTTGTTGCGAACGATGCCAGGATTGGCCAGCAGTTCGGCGACTTTTTCGGGTCCATAAGCAGCGATTTTTTCTGCGTCCCAATCATCAAACGCAGCGCGATAGGTCGCGCGCTTGTTGAGTATGGTTTCCCAGCTCAGCCCGGCCTGCGCACCTTCGAGGTTGAGCATCTCGAACAGCGTGTTTTCGTCGTGGCAGGGCACGCCCCATTCATGGTCGTGGTAAGCGATGTAGCGCGGGTTGGCCACATTGGCCCAGGAGCAGCGGATTTGGTTCATGGCTCAGTATAAATCATCGCTCTCCCAGGGCGGACTGAATCAAGCGGCGACGGATAATGCAGGATCGAAAAAGACGGGGCAACTGTTGAGTCTGGGCGCTATCACAGGCAAGATACGTCTTTCAACACGTTTTCTACCATGTCGAACGACTCATCTGCTGCGCCAACTGCCCCTATTGCGTTTGGTGGCGCCATCACCCGCGACCAGTTTTCCCTCGTTCAGCGCATGTTGCTGCCATGGTGGGGATCCATGCGCATGACGGCCATCTGGATCGTCGGCTGTTTTCTGGTGTTCACCGTCGGCTTGCGGCGCCCGACTGATACGCCGCTCGAGGCGATCCTGGCGAGCCTCATCATGTCGTCCGTCTTGATCCTGTTCGTGTGGCGCCTCGGTACTTTTGCCCGCAATCGGCAATGGCGCCAGCTGGAAGCAATGCAACAAACGGTCACAGGCAAGCTTGGGACCGATGGGCTCGAATGGAATACACCGATGACGAGCGCGAATTTTCCATGGCCGAAAATCGTCAAAATCCGCCGCCATCCAGAGATGCTCCTCCTGTTCTATAGTGCGCGCTGTGCGTTCTATCTTCCGCGAACCTTTTTCGCCACGGAAGCGGCCTGGAATGAGGCGAACGCGCTCGCCATCCGACAAATGCCTGCATGAAATGACAGGCTAAGGCCTTTAGCGAGCCGGCGGATCACCAGCCTGGCAGTCCGTCGCGACAAAGCGCTCGCGCATCTCACGTTGGTAGGCATCGAGACTGGACAGTCCTATCGCCAAGCGGCGGCGCGTGACCAGTTCGACCTTATCGACAGGCAGCAACTCCAGGTGGCAGCGATCGGTTTGCATGAATTGCGTGCCGTACTCTTGAGGCCGATGTTCATTGGATGCGATACGGTCGGCAAGGTAGGCGAGGTCCTTTGGGTCAGCCACGCCGCGCGTTACCGAGGCAGCCAACAAGCTCAGGGCAAGATGCTGGAATGCGAGGTCGCTGTCGGCGTGCTGGGCCAACAACCAGGCGCTGTGGCTGCCTTTCTTACTGCCCGGCCAGCCGCAGTCGGCAATGATGGCCTTCAATTGCTTCAGATTCTGGAGATCGACCTCGCGCCAGCGTTGGCGCATGGCCGCCTTTTCTGCGGCAGTAGCGCCTGCGTCGCGTTCCACGTTCTCGCCGTCCTGGCGCACCTGCTGGTCGGCGCTGGCGAGCGCATTGAGGCGCTGATCGATATCCTGGCAACTGGCTGCCTGGGCCAGCATAGGCAAGCAGAGGGCAAATCCACCGAGCAGCAGGCAGGCGCTTTTCCACTTCCTTGCCGGCGCGTTTGCCTCTGTCCCCAACATCATGTGCGAATTGCTTCGGCCAGCACCAGGCGCCGGGTCTTCGCGCCAGCCGAGAGCGCCACATCGGCCAGGTTGGTCACCAGGCGCGCCTGGCCCTGGTCCAGATTCTTTTCCAGGTGGTGGATCAGACGCGGGAACAAATCGGGATAACTGGTCTCGGGCGTGCTGTACAGCCCGGCCCAGGCATTGCGTCCAGAACGCTTGACCAGGTACAAGCCCTGGTCGGCCAGTTCCACCACTTCGGACCAGGACAACAGGCGCGGTTCGGCAGGCACGAAGGGGAAGCAGGCAAAACCGATCGAGCAAGTCTTGGTCAGTCGGGTGCCGTCGGGCAGCACAAAGTCGCGTTGGGCGACAGCCTTGCGGATGCGCTCGGCCACCACGCGTGCGTCGTCGCGGTGGGTCGCGCGCGCCAGCACCAGGAATTCCTCGCCCCCCCAGCGGATCAGGTAGTCACTCTCGCGGAACACTTCGCGCAGGCGCTCCTGCATCTGGACCAGCACGGCGTCGCCAGCGGCATGGCCGTGACGGTCGTTCACTTCCTTGAAATGGTCCAGGTCGACCATGAAAAAAACCAAGTCCTTGCCTGGCGCATCGTCCTGCTCGGTTACCCCCTTGCGCACCGGGTCGTCGTAGCGGCGCAGCGCCATGCCAACGTCGGCTTCCACGTTCTGCAAAAAGAAGCGGCGGTTGCGCAGACCCGTCAACTGATCGGTCAGGCTGACTTCTTCGAGCGCATGATAGGCCTGCTCAAGTTCCAGGTTCTTTTCCAGCAGCTGGGCCTGGGTTGCGCTCAAGGTCTTGAGCGTGGCAGCCACCTGGCGGTAGGCATTGGCATTGTCGAGAGCGATGGCGCCGTAGGCACACAGGGTACGGAAGATCAGGCGCTCGCGTTCGCCGTAGGCTTGCGCCATCAAGGATTGCACCGTCATCACCCCCATCACCCGTTCGCCGATCATCAAGGGCGCAAACAGCAGGCTGCGCGTTTGCAGTGTCCCTGGGATGAGATTGGGTGTGGCGTCGTCCTGACCGATCTCGACCAGAATTTCGCAGCGCTCGCGCACGCAGCGCGCGGAGTTGGCGTTTTTGTCGCCCAGCGCGATGCGTGTGCTCGGCAAAGCCTGGCCAGCTTCAATGCCAAAGCTGCGCGTGAGGCTGTCGCCATCCACGTCGATCATGAAGATGGAAAAATGGGTGGCGTCGAGCAGGCCATGCACGTGCCGATCGAGCGCACGAAAGACAGCGGTCGCTTCCAGGTGGGTGGTGATTTCCTGGCCGATCGCGCTCAAGTGTTCCAGCGTGGCGCTGGTTTGCTGCAGGACTTCGGCACGCCGCGCTTCGACGGCAGCCAGTTGGCGGTGATGCTCGCCCTCTGTTTTCGCGCGCTCGGTCTGGTATTGCACCTGCATGGCGACCGCGCGATTGGTCGCTTCCTGGCTGTGGGTCTTGTCACGCGCGGCGCCGGCCTGCAGCGCCACTTCATAGGCGCGCGCGAAGTCGCCCACGTTGGCATATTCGCGCGCCATGGCGTCAAGCAGGTCGCCCGGCACCGTATAGCCTTCAATGGTGGCCGCCACAGCCAGCGCCTGCTGCAGATAATGGAGCGCTGCGTTGGGCGCCTTCATGGCGACCGGTTCGGGCAAGACATGGCGTGCGTGAATCTGGGCCAGCACCTTGAGCGCGGCAATCTGGTTGTAGGCGTCGCCATGGTCACGCGCCAGGGCCAGTGCGGCGCCCGCCTTGGCCAATGCCTGGTGCGGACGGTTCAGGTGCGACAGCGCATGCGCCTGGCCACGCCGCGCACCGCTCTGGAAATCGGCCTGGTGCAAGGCTTCGCCGCGCTGCTCCAGGCGCGCGAACGATTCGAGCGCGCGTTCATGGTCGCCGCCGTCCAGCGCCAGATCGCCCTGGTATTCAAGCGCGATGGCATACGCGCGCGAGCCCGACAGCGAAGCCAGGGTCGCCAGCGCTTCATTGAGCAACTCCAGTGCTGCCGGACGCTGGCCCAACTGGCGCAACGTTTCTGCCGTTTGCATCAAGCCCAGGCCGATGCTCATCGGCCAGCCGGTGGGCCGCGCCAGGTCGAGCCCGCGCTGCATCCAGGCCAGGGCCGCATCATGGGCGTTCAGACTGGTAAAGCCATTGCCGATATTGGTGGCGATATTGATTGCGCGCCGAATCTGACCGGTGCCGCAAGCCGCTTCGAAGGCGTGCATCAAGACGCTGACCGCACGCCCGAAGTCGCTGGCTTGAAACGCGCTGGTGCCCAGGTAGTCCTGGATCCAGCCACTGACGGCCAGGTGGCGCTCGGCCAGCGGCTGATCGAAACGCTTGCCCCAGCGGGCATCGGCCGTGTGCAGGTCGCAAAACACGGCCAGCAGGGCAGCGGCCGCATCAAAGACATCAATGCGGATGGGGTCGCCCGTCAGGCGCGCCGCATCG
>JBJMVX010000163.1:0-6130 GCA_045810445.1 Massilia sp. | reverse complement strand
CGGCGCGGCATTCGACGAACAGCGGGCCAAGGACATCATCGAGCGCTATCTCGATATCGGCAGCAGCGCGACGCTCTCGCCGTCGGACACCATCATCGCAGGTCGCTGGTTCGAGCGCGGCGCCAACCATGGCGCACAGCTGTCGGTGGCCGAGGGCAGCGCCAAGTTGCTGGGACTGAAGCTGGGCGACCATCTGGCGCTCGATGTGGGAGGGCGCCAGATCAGCGCCGAAGTGACCAGCCTGCGCAAGGTGGATTGGCGCTCGCGCCGCATCGCGTTCAGCTTTCTGCTCGATCCGGACAGTGCGCGCGATCTGCCTGCGACCTATATCACTTCGATGTACGTGCCGCCGTCGGCCGACGCGCTCCTGGACCGCGTGGTGCAGGATTATCCGAACCTGACCGTGTTCAATAGCGGCGCCATGTTCGCCCATCTGCAGCGGGTGCTGGACCAGGTGGCCGCGGCCATCGAATTTCTCTTCCTGTTCACGCTTGCCGCCGGGGTCCTGGTGCTCTATATCACCCTGGCCGCCTCGCTCGATGAACGCCAGCGCCAGGCGGCCATACTGCGCGCACTCGGTGCCAGCCGCCGCCAGCTCGTGCGCGCCCAGGTGATTGAATGTGCGCTCACAGGCGCCCTGGCAGGCGTGCTGGCCGCAGGCGGCGCCAGTGTGGCCGCCTGGGCCCTGGCGCGTTTCGCCCTGCGTCTGGAATGGCATTTTTCACCCCTCCTGTGGCTCGCCGGCCTGCTTGCCGGCGCCCTCTGTTCCCTGCTGGGAGGCTGGGCTGGACTGCGTACCGTGCTCCACCAGGCCCCGCTGCAGATTCTGCGCTCACTTTAACCACGAGTTCACACCATGACCACCATGAATATTCCACACTGCGCCGCCATCGAGGTGCGCGATCTTTGCAAGCAGGTGCCTGATGCCGCTGGCGTACTGACCATCCTGGACCGGGTAAATCTGGCGGTGCTGCCCGGCCAGACGCTGGCCATCGTCGGGGCTTCCGGTTCCGGCAAATCGACCTTGCTCGGTCTTCTGGCCGGTCTGGACACGCCATCGAGCGGCAGCGTCAGTCTCAATGGCAGCGCGCTGTTTGCGCTTGACGAAGATGGGCGGGCGGCGCTGCGCGCGCGCCACCTGGGTTTCGTATTCCAGTCCTTTCAGCTGCTGCCCCACCTGACCGCCCTGGAAAACGTGATGCTGCCGCTGGAACTGCGCGGCGAGGGCCAGGCGCGCGAGCGCGCCTCGGCCATGCTGGAGCGGGTGGGCCTGGGCGCACGCCTTCGCCACTACCCCAAGTTCATGTCGGGCGGCGAGCAGCAGCGGGTGGCCCTGGCACGGGCCTTTGTCGCCAAGCCTGCGCTCTTGTTGGCCGACGAGCCGACCGGCAGCCTGGATGCGGCCAGCGGCGCGGCCATCATCGATTTGATGTTCGAGATGAACCGCGAGTACGGATCGACCTTGGTGCTGGTCACCCACGACAGCGCCATCGCGGCGCGCTGCGGGCGCACCCTCACGATGCGCGCCGGGTGCCTGCAATGAAGCGCGCATTGGCGTGGACAGCAGCATTGTGGCTGGCGGCGGGCATGGCCCGTGCCGATGGCCTGGCCGACCTGAAGACCGCGCTGGCGCGCGCGAGCGCCAGCGCGCCGCTGCGTGCGCAACTCGATAGCCGTGCCTGGCGCAAGGTCGGCGAAGGCAAGGATGCGGAGGAGGAGAGTGGCCAAGTTGGTCTGCAGGTGGAGCAGGGCGCGCGCGGCCTCAGTGTCACGTACAGCCGCGCGACCCTGGCGCGCACCGCCGAAGAATTGCGCGCTCGGAGCAAGAACCCGAACAGCAAGGCGCCTACTCTGATGGTGATGGGACAGTTCGATGTCCACGAGTTGCTGGCAGTGACTGCAGCAGCAGGCCTGCTGGCGCGTACCATCGAGCGCGATACCTACAAGGGTGAACGGGGCGATGTCTGGCAAGGCAGTCCAGCCCGCGTGCTCACGTTCGAGGCGCCGATGTCCTCGCTCAGCGAGCGCGAACGCAAATACGCCAAACAGTACCAATCGACCATGGAGCTGTGGATAGGAGCTGATGGCACCCCATTGGCCAGCCACACCGGCGTGCGCATCACTGGGCGCGCCTTCGTGGTGGTCAGCTTCGAGGCCAGGCACGAGGAAGACTGCGTGTACGCTACCGTGGCCGACCACCTGCTCATGGTGCGGCGCGAAACGCGCGACAGCTCGGCCGGGGCCGGCGAGCGGGAGGAGCGCAAGCTGCTGACCACGCTGCAGGTGCTGCCCGGTCCTGGCTGATCCTCTGCTCGATCCATGCGCCTGCTCGCATCGCACATTCAGTGGAGGATGGCCGCCAGCACCATGATCAAGCCTGCCAATGAGACGAACCAAACGCACGAGCGCAAAAGCGGAATGCCGGCGGCATAGAGCGGAACGTAGAGCACCCGCGCCGCCAGATAGGCATAACTGCCCCACAGCGTGAGCGCTCCTTCGCGCCCACCCGCATGCGCAATGAGCACCGCCGCCGCAAACAAGGGCAAGGTTTCAAACAGATTGGCCTGGGCCCGTTGCAGCCGTGCGGTGACGGGCCGTGGCGGGACGGACGGCTCGTCGCGCGCGCTCATGTTGTAGGACAGGCCCGTTTCGCTGGTGCGCAGCGCCGCTACCATCAGAATCTGGGCCAGCGCCAGTACCAGGGTCCAGCCCAAAAGCATCAGTTCGGTCGTCATGGTTTTCCTTTGTCGTTGTAGGCCTGCAGTCCGGCGGACGGGGCCAGCATAGCAAACTGCGGCGCGCGCGTCTGCTTCGTGTATGGACAGGCGTGCGCGGCTTGCACCATGGCTGGCAAACGCGTCTATAATTTCCCGCTGCCATTCCCCATCCTTGCCGGAGTCCTGCCGATGATTCGTCCTGTCCTGCTGCTCGCCTTGCTGAGCGCTGTTCCCGCCTTGCACGCCGCCCCTGCCCCTGCCTTGAGCACGGTATCCGAACGTTCCGGTTTCGTGCAGACGGGACGCTACGAGGAAGTGATCGCCTTGTGCGCGCAGTTCCAGGCGGCGTATCCGAAAGCGGTCAAGTGCATCGACTTTGGCGTGAGTCCCGAAGGGCGGCCCATGAAGGCGCTGGTGGTCAGCCGCAGTGGCGCGCTGACGGCGCAGGAAGCGCGCCGGCGCGCCCTGCCGGTGGTGCTGGTGCAGGGCGGCATCCATGCCGGTGAAATCGATGGCAAGGATGCCGGTTTCCTGGTGCTGCGCGAGCTGCTCGAGAACAAGGCCGCTCCGGGCGCGCTGGACAAGCAGGTGCTCGTGTTCGTCCCCGTGTTCAACGTTGACGGCCATGAGCGCTTCGGCAAGTGGAATCGTCCGAACCAGGTCGGTCCGGTGGAAATGGGGTGGCGCACCACGGCCCAGAACTTCAATCTGAACCGCGACTACGTGAAGGCGGACGCGCCCGAAATGCAGGCCATGCTGGCGCTGGTGGACCAATGGGACCCGCTGGCCTATATCGACCTGCATGTGACCGATGGCGCCAAATTCGAGCACGATGTCTCAATCCAGGTCGAGCCTGTGCATTCGGGTGACCAAGCGTTGCGCCAGGCCGGCCAGGCGCTCAAGGAGGGTGTGCTGGCCGATATCAGCAAGCAGGGTTCGCTGCCCCAGGGCTTTTACATGTCGTTCGCGGAAGACGACAACCCGGCCTCGGGCTTTACCGACGGCGTCTCCGAGCCACGTTTTTCAACGGGTTACTTCCAGCTGCGCAACCGCCTCGGCATGCTGGTGGAAACCCATTCGTGGAAGGACTATGCGACCCGCGTGCGCGTTACGCGCAATGCGGTCGTGTCGGTGTTGGCCCAGATGGCCGTGCACGGTCCCGCATGGCGCCAGGCGGCCATGCAGGCCGATGCGCGCGCCAGCGCCCTCACCGGCGCCGAGGTCACGCTCAAATACAAGACCACCGACAAGGAACGCCTCATCGATTTCCGAGGCTATGCCTATACCCGCACACCGTCCGAGATTTCCGGGCAACTGATGACGCGTTACGACGATACCCGGCCCCAGATCTGGCACCTGCCGCTGCGCGACGAGATCGTGCCGGACCTGCAGGTCAAGGCCCCCCTGGCCGGCTACATCGTGCCGCCGGCCTACGCGGCCATGGTAGGCGCCAAGCTGCGCCTGCACGGCATCAGCTTCCGGACCCTGGCCGCCGGCAAGGAAGGGGCAGCAGTGCAGACCTTCCGCGCCGAGAAGGCCGTGCTGGCGCCAGGCTCGGTCGAGTCGCACCAGCGCTTGACCATCGACGGTGCCTGGAAAGCCGAGGCGCGCAGCTATGGCAAGGGCGCGCTGTATGTGCCGGTCGGGCAGGCCAAGGCAAGGCTGGTGATGGCGCTGCTCGAACCCCAGGCGCCGGACTCCCTGCTGGCCTGGGGCGAATTTAACAACGCCTTCGAGCGCAAGGAATACATGGAAGACTACGTGGCCGAGGACGTGGCGCGGGCCATGCTGGCGGCCGATCCGGCGCTCGCTGCCCAGTTCAAGGAAAAAGTAGCCAGCGATGCCCAATTTGCCAAGGATGGTGGCGCGCGCCTGGAGTTTTTCGCGCGTCGTCACGCTTCCTGGGACGAGCGTTTGAACCTGTATCCGGTCCTGCGCACCGACACGGCGCCCTGAGCCGGCAAAGGTCGCGAAATCGTTGCTAATTGTAAAAGTGTGTCGCCTGTCTTTACCGGCCTGTGCCATAATGCGGGCCGATTTCGCCAATCCCTTGTGGCGAACAAACTTCTTGTATTGGAAATAACATGTTGAAAAAAATCGCACTCGCAGCTTCCCTGCTCATCGCCGCTGGCGCCGCTTCCGCAACCGAGCCAGGTCACTGGTACGCTGGTGGCGACTTCGGCAGCACCAAGCTGTCGGGCGAATCGCACCGCGAAACCGGCTACGGCGCATTCGGCGGCTACCAGTTCACCGACATGATCGCTGTTGAAGGCAACCTGCGTCGCATCGCTGACAACGACGAAACCTTCGTTGGCGTGAACTACAGCACCAAAGTCAACCAGATCGCCGTGTCGGCCATCGGTACCCTGCCACTGAGCAGCGGCTTCAGCGTGTTCGGTCGCCTCGGTATCAACCGTATCAGCCAGGATACGACGGGCGGCGGCGACAGCTTCAAGGACCACGCAGTACGTGGCCTGTATGGCATCGGCGTTGCTTACAACTTCACCCCAGCAGTCGCCATGCGTCTGGAACTGCAAAAGCCGCACAGCGATCTGACCAGCCTGAACGCTGGCCTGTCGTTCTCGTTCTAAGTCCGGCCCGCCCTGTGTGGCGGGTCTAGAACGGCCAAAAAATTGTAGAAGCGTTGAACATGTGCAATAATTTGTCTGTTTGAACGCTATGCAAGTTGACGCTTGTATCCAAAGCCTGCCGCACTTGCAGGCTTTTTCACTTTCTAATTATTGTAAAAAAGGACATTCCATGATCAAGCACTTTGCAGTTGCGGCAACTTTGGCCGTTCTGGCTTCCTCCTCGTTCGCTGCTGACCGCGGTTACGTTTATGGCGGCGCTGACTTCGGCACCACCAAAATCAAGGACCTGTCGGGCCGCTCGTCGAGCTTTGGCTCCTTCGTAGGCTTCCAGGCTACCGAAATGTTCGGCGCCGAAGTCAACGTGCGCCGCCTGGCAGACACGACCGACAACTTCGTCGATACCCGTCTGTCGCAAATTGGCGTGTCGGCGATCGCGACCATGCCACTGGTCAACGGTATCAATGTCTACGGTCGCCTCGGCTACAACCACCTGAAAATCGTTTCGGATGGCGCCTCTGACACCGAAAGCAAGGTCCTGTACGGCGTAGGCCTGAGCTATGCGTTCACCCCGGTCATCTCCGGCCGCGTGGAACTGCAAAAGCCACATAGCGATGTAAGCAACATCAGCGCTGGCGTTGTGTTCAAGTTCTAAGCAGCACCAAACGTCAAAAAGCCCGCAGCTGCGGGCTTTTTTTTTGTCTGACATGTCAGCATCACGGCACGGGTGCTGTTTATTGAAGCGCCAGCATCACTGTCCTTGCGAAAGCGAGGACGACCGCGAGCGGTCGTTGTGCCCACGCGTGCGTGGCTCCATACGCTGCT
>JBJMVX010000162.1:0-8611 GCA_045810445.1 Massilia sp. | reverse complement strand
TGGGCAAAGTCATGGTCGGCCAGGGCGGCATCCTGTCCACGCCGGCCTTAAGCTGCGCGGTGCGCAAGCATGCGGCCTTTGGCGGCATCGTGCTTTCGGCCAGCCACAATCCCGGCGGTCCCGATGGGGACTTCGGTATCAAGTACAACATCGGCAATGGCGGTCCCGCCCCGGAGCAGGTGACCGAGGCTATTTACGCCGCGTCGCAGCAGGTCACCAGTTACCGTATCAGCGATGCGCCGGACATCAGCCTGGATGCAGTCGGCAACGCCAACATCGAACAGATGTCGGTGGAAGTGATCGATTCGGTGGCCGACTACGCCGAGCTGATGGCCAGGCTGTTCGACTTCACTGCGATCAAGGCCATGTTCGCACGAGGTTTCCGCATGCGCTTTGACGCCATGAGCGCGGTGACCGGTCCGTACGCCCACGCCATCCTTGAAGGCTTACTCGGCGCGCCGAAAGGCACGGTTATCAATGGCCGGCCGCTGGAAGACTTTGGTGGCCATCATCCCGACCCTAATCCGGTCAATGCAGCGCAACTCATTGCGCTGATGGCGGCGCCCGACGCGCCAGATTTTGGCGCCGCTTCGGACGGCGACGGCGACCGCAACATGATCGTGGGCCGCAATTTTGCGGTCACGCCATCCGACAGCCTGGCCATCATTGCTGCAAACGCCACCGTGGCGCCGGGCTATCGCGCGGGCCTCAAAGGCATCGCACGTTCCATGCCCACTTCGTGTGCGGCAGACCGCGTGGCCAAGGCTCTGGGATTACCATTTTACGAAACGCCAACGGGCTGGAAGTATTTTGGCAATCTGCTCGATGCTGGCATGGTGACTCTGTGCGGGGAGGAGAGCTACGGCACCGGCTCGGACCATATCCGCGAAAAGGACGGCCTGTGGGCGGTGCTGTTCTGGCTCAACCTGCAAGCAGCCAGCGGCCACTCGGTGGAAGCCCTGGTGCGCGCGCACTGGTCGCGCTTTGGCCGCAACTACTATTCGCGCCATGACTACGAGGCCGTCGATTCGGCAACCGCACATGGCATCATTGACCACCTGCGCGAGCTGCTGCCTTCGCTCGCCGGTCAGCGCCTTTGCGGACATACCGTGGCATTGGCCGATGACTTTGTGTACACCGATCCTGTCGACCATTCCGTGACCAGCAAACAGGGCATACGGATTGTCATGGATGACGGCGCACGGATTGTGTTTCGCCTCTCCGGCACCGGAACCGAAGGCGCCACCATCCGCCTGTACCTGGAAAAATTCGAGGCCGACTCCACGCGTCACGCCTTTGACACTCAGGAGGCATTGGCCGACCTGGTGCAGGCAGCGGAAACCCTATCAGAACTGAAGCAACGCAGCGGTCGGGCCGCCCCGACCGTCATTACCTGACCCTTACCTTGTCCATCTACAGGAGCCCCATGAAATTATCCGTTTTGGCCGCGTCAATTGCCCTCGCTGTTGGCGCTTCATGGTCTCCTGCCATGGCACAGGTCTCGCTCAAGCAGCCTTTCATGTGGGAGAACGCCACGGTGTACTTCTTGCTGACCGACCGCTTCAACAATGCCAATCCGGCCAACGACCATGCATACGGACGCAAGGCCGATGCCGCCACGCTTCGTGGCTACATGGGAGGCGATCTGGCGGGTGTGACTGCCAAGATCAAGGAAGGATATTTTGACGAGCTCGGTGTCGACGTCATCTGGATTTCCCCTCCGGTCGAACAGATCCACGCGTCGACCGACGAAGGCACCGGTAAATCGTATGGCTTTCATGGTTACTGGGCCGCTGACTTCACCAGCGTGGACGCGAATCTGGGTACCGAAGCCGACGTGCGCGAGCTGGTCGACACCGCCCATGCGCATGGCATCCGCGTTCTGCTGGACGTGGTAATGAACCACGTGGGGCCGGTCACACCAACCGACGCGGTGTGGCCGAAGGACTGGGTGCGCATGGATCCCCCATGCACCTACAAGGATGCGAAAACGACGATTGAATGCGTCCTGGTGAAAAACCTGCCTGATGTGCGCACCGAGTCCGACCACAACGTGGCGCTGCCGCCTGCACTGGTGGCCAAGTGGAAGAAGGAAGGACGCTACGACAAGGAAGCCTTGGAGCTCGACGAATTTTTCAAGCACACCGGCTACCCGCGCGCGCCGCGCTACTACCTGATGAAGTGGCACGCCGATTGGGTGCGCAAATTTGGCTTTGACGGGTTTCGCGCCGATACCGTCAAACACGTGGCACCGGCAGTGTGGAAGGAATTGGGCAAGGTGGCAGGCGACGCATATGAGGACTGGAAGCGGGCCAATCCTTCCAAGCGGCTCGGTGACGACAAGTTCTTCATGACGGCGGAGGTCTATAACTATGGCCTTGCCGACGGGCGCAAGTTCGGCATGGGTGGAGGGCAGACGAGCGACTTTTTTGCCAACGGCTTCGATAGCCTGATCAATTTCGGTTTCATCGCCGACGCCAAAAAGGGCGGCTATGAGCAGTTGTTCAGCACCTATTCCGCTTCCCTGCAAGGACCTTTGAAGGGCTATTCGGTGCTCAATTATCTGAGCTCCCACGATGATGGCGGACCCTTCGATCCGCTACGCACGCGTCCCTACGAGACGGCCAACAAGCTCTTGCTCGCCCCCGGCGCAGCGCAGATTTACTACGGTGATGAAACCGCGCGCCTGCTCAAAGTTGAGGGCGCGGTGGGGGACGCGACACTGCGCTCATTCATGAACTGGGGCGATTTGGCCAGCAATGCCCAGCGCGACGGCTACCGGGTGGGCGACGTGCAGTATTACTGGACCCGGCTTGGCAAATTCCGTCGCGCGCATCCGGCTGTGGGAGCCGGAGTACATACGCAGATTCAGGTGACGCCCTATACCTTCTCCCGCGTGTTCGAGCGGGGCAGCGTGCGAGACCGCGTGGTCGTCGCGCTGGATCTGCCAAAAGACCGGCCGACGGCGATCACCGTCGGTGGTGTATTTAACGATGGCCAGACAGTACGCGACTACTTTACGGGAAAGACAGCGGTGGTCGATCACGGGAAAGTGCAGTTTGATTCGGCGGCGCCGGTTGCACTGATCGGGTATTGAGCGGCGGGGTCCTCGCGTGCGGGGATTGCGCTTTTTTGGTGCATATCGAACAATAGGGTATGCTACGCGCGAACTTGTCCATTTACCGCGATGACCAAAGAACTCGACACCGACCAAAAATACAGCCGCACCGCGTATGCCGATGGGCCCCGCCTGCTGGCCGACATCGGCGCCACCCATGCGCGCTTTGCCCTTGAAACCGCACCGGGCGTCTTGCGCTCGGTCCGCGTGCTCAAGTGCGACGACTTCAGCGGCATTGTCCCGCTGCTGCATTCCTACCTGGCCGATCACAAAAACATCCGTTTAAATCATGCGGCCTTCGCCCTGGCCAATCCGATCAGTGGCGACACGATCCGCATGACCAACCGCGACTGGACCTTCTCCACCGACGAAGTGCGGCGCGAACTAGGCCTCAACACGCTGTTAATCGTGAACGATTTCACCGCACTGGCCATGTCGCTGCCTGGCCTGGCCGGTGCCGATCTGTTGCAGGTGGGCGGGGGAACAGCCGCATCGAATGCTGTCATCGGCGTGCTGGGGCCTGGAACCGGCCTTGGTGTGTCGGGCGTGATTCCGACCCTGGACGGCTTCGTCACGCTGGGTAGCGAAGGTGGCCACGTGAACTTTGCGCCGGCCGACGAGCGCGAGTTCGCCATCCTGCAATTCGCCTGGAAGGAATGGGCGCACGTGTCGAACGAGCGCCTCATTTCCGGCCCCGGCATGGAAATCATTTACCGCGCGCTGGCCGAGCGCAATGGCGTGAAGGTCGCGCCGCGCAGTTCTCCCGACATCATCAGTGGCGCGCTCGACGAAGGCGACGCGCTGTGCCTGGAAGTGCTCGATTGCTTCTGCGGCATGCTGGGCGGCGCGGCTGCCAATCTGGCAGTAACGCTTGGCGCATTTGGTGGCGTCTTCATTGGCGGGGGCATCGTGCCGCGCATGTCGGAGCTGTTTGCCAAGTCTTCGTTCCGGGCGCGCTTTGAAGCGAAGGGGCGCTTCTCGTCCTACCTGGCGGATATCCCGACTTACCTGATCATGACGCCAAATCCGGCGTTCTATGGTGTGGCCACCATCCTCTCCGAGCACCTGCGCGGGCGCAGTGGTGCCAACACCTTGATGGAGCGGGTCCAGCATCTGCAGCACGAATTGTCGCCGGCAGAGCAGCGCGTTGCGACGCTGGTGCTTGAGCACCCGCGCAAGGTGCTCGGTGAACCGATCGCCGAAATCGCGCGTCTGGCCGACGTCAGTCAGCCGACCGTGATCCGGTTCTGCCGCTCGCTGGGCTTTTTGGGACTGGCCGACTTCAAGCTTAAATTTGCCAGCAGCCTGACGGGGACCATCCCGGTGCGCCACAGCCAGGTGCGTTTGTCGGACAGCACCCATGATCTGTCGGCCAAGGTGATCGACAACACGGTGTCGGCGATCCTGAAGTTCCGCGATCAGCTCGATGTGGTGTCGATTGACCGCGCGATCGAATTGCTGCGCAACGCCAACCGGGTCGAGTTCTACGCGATGGGTAATTCACGCGTGGTGGCGCTCGATGGCCAGCACAAGTTTTTCCGCTTCCGCATTCCAAGTTCCTCGTATGGCGATTCGCACCTGTTCAAACTGGCGGCCGAGTTGCTCAAACCGGGCGACGTGGTGATTGCGATTTCCACCTCGGGCCAGTTGCCGGAACTGTTGGCGGCGGTCGATGCGGCGCGCGCTGCGGGGGCTGACGTGATTGCCATCACCAGCAGCAAATCGGCGTTGGCCAAGAAGGCGAGCGTATGCCTGTCTGTGGATCACAGTGAAGACAGTACGTCGTTCTTGTCGATGATTTCGCGTATCTTGCAGCTGCTGCTGATCGATATTCTGTCGGTCGGGATTTCGCTGGGGTCGCATGCTGACGGCGACACAGAGGCCGAAAGAAAGCGGATGCTGATTTCGCACCTGGATATTTGACGCTAGCGCCGCCGAGCCACTCTGCTTGCGAAGGCGAGCACGGGTAAGTGAGTGCAGCCGGCGGACGGGAACACACCGTGCTTGCGAAGGCGAGCAGGGGCAAGTGAGCGCAGCCGGCGGACGGGAACACACTGTGCTTGCGAAGGCGAGCACCCATGCCGTGTCAACTCACGTGGACCCGCCTTCTTTTGGTTAAGTTTGCATAGGTCCTCGCTTTCGCAAGGACAGTAAATGCCGATTTTCCGAATGCGGGCCTTGTTTATTCCACGAAGACGACCGCGGTACGCGGCGGGATGGTGAAGCTGCCAGTCACACTGTCGTAAGTCGCCGTTGCCGCGCGTTTGTCGGCGGCACTTGCAGCCAGGTGCACAGGATGCAGTCGTAGCGTCAGACCTTTTTCGCCCACCACACTGTGGCCAACCTTGTCCACATTGATCAAATACGTCACCGCCCCAAACCTCGCACCCGCATAGCCCTTGCCGTCGATGCGTGCCGCCAGCACGGTGGCTTCCTGCTGCGGCCCAGTGTTGAAGAAGTGCAGGCGCTGGCGAATGTCGGCTGCGCTACGCAAGCGAAACAGCGTTGAACTGGCGCGCAGCTTGAGCAAGTCGCGGAAGGCGTCACGCGCAAACGCAATATCGGCCGGTGCAGGTTTGAGCGCCGCATTGGCCAGCAGCGGTTTGAGCATCGCGTAGTCCTTGCCGTTGTCTTCTGCCGGCGGCAAACCGGTGCCAAAATAATTGTCCTGATAGCGCCAGTCGATGCGGTTGAACCAGTCGCCTGAATTGAAGCTGTTGCGATCCAGTGACTTCGATCGCAAGGTATCAATGCCAGCGTGATAGTAGGCCACACCCTGGCTGAAGGCATTGATGGCGGCGCCCAGCATTTGCACGCGGGCGCGTTCTGCCGACGTGGTGGACAGCGGCAGCTTCAATACATTGATGTCGTACAGGGTCTGGTTGTCGTGGTTTTCGACGTAGTTCACGGCCTCGCCAGGTTCACTCGCATACCCCGCCGGCTGGCCGTTGTAGTCAACCATCTCCAGAGTTTTAGTGTTCCCGGTACGCGTTACAAGCGGGAAGCTGCGCACCGAGCCCGCCAGTCCCACGCGGACCATGTCGGCGGTGTCCTGGAGTTGCACCATGCTGGCGTCGCTCGCCAGTGCGTTAGGATCGTAGACCAGGCCATTGATATAACCCTGGCGCTTGACAAGGTTCTCGCCGGCGTCGGACGCCGAGCCACCGCGCACGGCATCGCGGGCGCGGTCGCTGAAGGTGCCGATGCCGCTGCCGTTCAAGGACAGTTGTGAAGCCTGCACAAAGCGTGCGCCGTTTTCCACTTCGCCGAAATTCCAGCCTTCGCCGATCAGTTGTATCGGATGGCCGGCGGCGCGCGCGACGCTTTGCTTGAGCTGCTCCATGACTGCGCGCGGCTGGTGACCCATGAGGTCGAAGCGGAAAGAGTCGATCTTGTACTGACGCGTCCACAGCGTGGCCGAGTCAATCATCAACTTGCCCATCATGAGGTTTTCGGTGGCTGTGTTGTCACAGCAGGTGGAGCGCTCGATCTCGCCCTTGGCGTTGAGCCGATGGTAGTAGCCGGGCACGATGCGATCGAGGACGGACTTTTCCTTTTGGCCGCCGGTGAAGGTGTGGTTGTAGACGACGTCCATGCCCACGCGTAGGCCGGCTCGGTGCAAGTTCATGACCATCTCGCGAAACTCAATGACGCGACGTGCGCCATCGGCTGGATCGCTGGCGTAACTGCCTTCCGGCGCGTTGTAGTGGAAAGGGTCGTAGCCCCAGTTGAAGCAGTCGGTGTGCGCCGTGCGCATCACCAGCGCCTGCTGCGCCTCGCTGTCCGGCGCGCCACTTGGCGCAGGCGTGACGCAAGCGCTTTCGGGCACACTGCCGATGTCGTACACCGGCAGCAGGTGGACGTCGGTCATGCCGGCGCTGGCCAGGGCACTCAAGTGCCGCATGCCATTTGAGCGCACTTCCCCGAAGGCCGCGTATTTGCCGCGCTTGGCCAGTGGCACAGTGGTGTCGTTAATTGAGAAGTCGCGCACGTGTAGTTCGTATACCACCATGTCCGTTTGTGTCTTCACGGTGGCGGGCGCTTTGTCTCGGTCCCAGCCCGCTGGTTTTAGCTTGCTCGCGTTGAGGTCGGCAATGTAGCTGCGTTTGGAATCTGTCGTTAAGCTGACCGAATACGGGTCGGTGACCAGGTTGCGGACCAGGCCCATGCCGTCCACCTGCACATCGACCAGGTAGGTGTAGTAATGGCCGCTCAGGTCAGTCGGCAGCGTCGCGCTCCAGATGCCAGTGTTGGCATCGATCTGCATGGTCGTGATGGCGCTGGCGTGCGCGCTGCCGCTTGCATAGGTGCAGACAGCCACCTCGCTTGCGGTAGGAGCCCACAGTTTGAAGTCGGTCCTGCGTGGCCCCACGGTGACGCCAAGTGCCTGCTCGCTGGCAGCGCTTGCGTACAGCGCGTCCAGCGCACCGGCCACCTGAACGCGGGTAGCGGCCAAGACCTGGCCATCGGCCGCTTCCTGGACCAGAATCAGCTGGCTGCGGTGCAGTCTTGCGAGGCGGGCACGATCACTTGCACGCACGGACAAGGTCTGGCCTGCACCCACGTACGAAAAGCGCGCGGCGGATGGAGCCGTCTCAGTGATTGGGTCGAGTTCAAGCGCGCCGTCTGCGCCAGTCACCTTGGCGCCGACGACCGCGCTGATGCCGCCCTTCGTGGCGTGATACAGCCGGAACGACCCGCCTGCGACGCCCGGCCAGCGCACAACGTGCGCATCGAGCCATACCGCCTGCGCCTCATAGCTTAGCGCCGAAGCCTGCAGCACGTGCTGGAAGCCTGGACCGTCGCATTCAGCCAGGTTGGCGGCGCTTGAAGTGCCACAGAAAAGAACAGCAATCGGAAAAGCGGCGAGGCGAAGCAAACAGCGCATGATGAGTCCCATTGGTGGAGCGATGTGCTTGGCGTACTGAAATTACATCAATACGCACGCACAATCTGCGATTTTCTCCAATAATAGACCAGTTTGTGTAGCTTTACTACGCATTTTAAGCCACTGGCAATACCTCGGTGCGGTAGTTGTCTGTCATCTTGTAGCGCAACGCGTAGATGCCAAAGGCTGCAGCAGCAAGCATGGCGAAGGCGGCAAAGAAGAACATTTGGAATGCCATCACGCTCAGGCCACTGGTGGCGATATGGGCTATCACCGCTTCGCTCTTGATGCTCAGATTGACGATCAGGACCCACAGACTGCCCACGGTCGTCGCGAGGAACCAGAAGGCCATGATCACCGCCTTCATCGATTTCGGCGCCTGGCTGTAGGCAAATTCCAGCCCGGTTGCCGACACCAGCACTTCGCCCAGCGTGAGCAGCGCATACGGCAGCACCTGCCAGGTCATCGACACCGGCGTGCCGCCGTCCATCGTCACTTGCAGTATCCCGATCACGATCCAGGACAGTGCAGATAACGCGATCCCGGTCGTCATGCGGCGCAAAGGCGTCGGCTCGATACCGAGTTTGCGCAGCGCTGGAAACAGG
>JBJMVX010000161.1:0-12002 GCA_045810445.1 Massilia sp. | reverse complement strand
GATGAAACACGTGGTGTTTGGCAATGCACTGTCGGCGCTGGGTTTTGGCGTCTTCTACACGGTGCTGGCGATGGTGTTGTGGCGCCGCCGTGCCGGCAAGCTCAAACTGCTGGTGGAATCCTTCCTCGCGCTGGGCCTGGTGTTTGGCACGCTGGCCCTGCCGTTTGCGCTTGATGGTCGCTGGACGTCGGCCGCCTGGGCGCTGGAAGGCGCGGGCGTGGCCTGGGTCGGTTTGCGCCAGCGTCAGCGCCTGGTGTTCGGCTTCGGCATGCTGGTGCAGGCCGGCGCCTGGATTTCCTTCATCGGCGCCATCAGCGGCCTGGCACCGCAGGCAGCGCGCGACTCGAACCTGTGGCTGGGCTTCCTGATTTTGGCCATCACCGCCTTCTTCATGGCGACCACTTTCCGCGCACAGAAAGAAGGCGATGAACCGATGTACCCGCGTGCAGCGAGCTGGCTGCTGGGTATCGCGGCTATCTGGTTCATGGGCGGCGCGTGGACTGAAATCTTCCTGCGCCAAAGCGACACTGCGCTGGCCAATATGCTGGTGGTCAGTGGCCTCGCCACGGCCGCCCTGCTCGCTGTCATTGCGCGCCGCATGCAATGGGAGAACGCATCGCGCTTCTCGCTGGTGGCCCAGACCGTAGCTGGCGTCACGCTGTTGTGCGTGATGATGGAGAACTGGGATTGGGACGCTGCGCGCAACCCGTTTGACCGTCCGCTGCTGGGCACCCTGATGATTTTTGCTGGCGCGCTGTTCACCAGCTGGAACATCTTCCGCATGCCGTCGTCGACCGCCATCGCGCGCCTGGGCAAGGTGCTGTTGGCCTGGGCGGCATTCTGGTGGTTCCTGCCCATTCTGGACATCCTGCATGGTTCCTTGTGGTGGCAGTTGGGCGATCAAGGTACGTCAACGGCCGATGGTTCATTCTCGCTGTATTTGGCCTGCGTCGCGCTGTCCGGGGTGCTGTTCGCCGTGTCGGCGCGTCGCTTGGCATGGCCAGACTTGCGCCGCCTGAGCGTACCGGCCTGGATCGCCATGGTCTTGATGACCGTGGTGATCACCAGTCTGCTCTACCAGGACCGCTATGAGAACCTGAGCATCAACTGGGTCTGCTTTGCCCTGTGCTGGAGCGCCAGCGAATTCCTGCTGCGTTTGTGGCCTGCGAGCGCCTGGCCGATTCGCCCACGCTTGCTCAAACTGGTCCACCTGGTGCGCACCGCAGGCCCGTGGATCCTGCTCTGGAAAGTGGGTGCGAACGCGATCGAACATTGGTTGCGCGGCGCCGACCAGGACCAACAACTGCTATCCGACGCCGGCATCAACGCCAGCGCCAGCTGGGCAAGCTTCGTGCCGTTCTGGCTGATGATGGCAGCGCTCATGTGGTTGATCAAACGTAGCCGCGCCGAGCAATGGCCGGTCGCGCCTATCGCAGCCTGGTACCGTCGCGCCTTGATCCCGGCAGCCACCGCCTGGTCGCTGCTGCTGGTCGCGGCATGGAATATGTTCCAGGATGGGACCATGGCGCCCCTACCTTACGTCCCGCTGGCCAATCCGCTCGATATCAGCACGGGCTTTGCCTTGTTTGTCGCCGTGTTCAGCTACCGCCAACTGAAGGCCGAAGGCGACACCCTGCCCATCGGCCTGCACAAGCTGGTGCAGCGCCTGCCGATGGCCGGCGCGGTTCTCACCTATGTCTGGCTGAACCTGATCCTGCTGCGCACCGCATCGCATGTCCTCGACATCACTTACAATTTGCCTACCCTGTTTGACTCGCAGATCGTGCAGGCCATGCTCTCGCTGGTGTGGAGCATCACGGCGCTGGTGCTCATGCGCCTGGCCACACGCAAGCTCTCGCGCAAGCAGTGGATGGTAGGTGCTGCCTTCCTGGCGCTGGTGGTGGCCAAACTGTTCCTGGTCGACCAGGCCAGCACCGGCAGCGTGGCGCGCATTGTGGCCTTTATTGGCGTGGGCCTGTTGATGGTATTGATCGCCTATCTGGCCCCCTACCCGGCCGCGCCGGCTGAACCTTCTGGAGAATAAATGACGCACCTACTACGCGGCGGCGCAGCCGTCCTGACTATCCTCTGCTGCAGCGCCCAGGCACAGGCCCCAGCGCCGGACACGCCAGCGAACTATGGGCATGCCATCGCGCTGACCGTCAGCGGCAAGAACGCCGTGGTCCAACTGCGCCTGCCGGCTGCCGCCTACCTCAATGCGCGCAGCGCCAGCCTGGACGACCTGCGCGTGTTCGACGCAAGCGGCAAGGTGCTGCCCTTCGCGCTGCTGCGCCCTTCGGTGCAGTCGCAGCAAAGCCGGCGCCAGTTTCCGGTCAAGGTGTTCCCGGTCGGGATGGCACCGGGCGACACGCGCGATGTACGCAACGACGTAGAGATCAAGACTGCAGCCGATGGCTCGGTCACCTCGATCAGCACGCGCCGCGTTGGCAGCGGCCAGAGCGCAGGCGAGAGCGCCGGCGCTTTGGTGCTGGACCTGGGCACCACGCGTGAACCCATCGCGGCCCTGGTGTTCGCCCTGCCCGACGGCGTGAGCAACTACCAGGCGCAGGTGGAACTGGAAGTAAGCGACGACTTGCGCAGCTGGGAGACCATGGGTTACGCAAGCTTGAATTGGCTCGCCAACAGCGCCCACGACACCCTGGCGAGTAACCGCATGGAGTTTGACGCACGGGCCTTTCGCTATGCGCGCCTGTCCTGGCGCCAGGGCAAACCGATCCAGTTCGCCAGCATCATGGCCGAATCGCAGGTCTCGCGCGAACTGGCCGCAGCCCAGGACAGCATCAGCCTGGCGCCACATGCGGGTCGCTTCCCCAACGACCTTGCCTACGACGCCGCACCGGCGCTGCCGGTGAGCCGTTTCAGCCTGCGCTTCACGGGACAGAATGTGGTCGTGCCGGCGGCAGTGGGCCACTACGTTGAACTGCCCAATGCAAAAGGTGGCGCCACCACGCGCTGGGAATTTAGCCCGCGCCTGCAAACGACCTTTTTCCAGGTGACCCAGGACGGCAAGCAGCGCGGCTCGGGCGACATCGCGCTCGACGAAGTGCACGCGGCAAACTGGGTCGTCCGGCCACAAACGGCACTGTCAGAACAACCGCAATTGCGCCTGTCATGGACGCCAGCCACCCTGGTTTTCCTGGGCAGTGGCGCCCAACCCTACACGCTGCGCTTCGGGCGCGAGCACGCCCAGCCTGCGGGCCGCGATATCGCGCAAGTGGCGCCAGGATTTTCGGAAGCGGAACTGCAAAAGTTGGAATATGCGGTGGCCGGTCCGGACCAGGTGAGCGTGGTGCAGCCGGTCGGTGACAGCGACGCGAAAGCTGCCGGTGACGCCGCCCGCATGCGCATGTTCGCGCTGTGGGCGGTGCTGCTCGCTGGCGTTGGCGTGCTCGCCTTCATGGCCTGGAAACTGATCGGCCAGATGAACAAGCCGGAGTAAAACCCGGCTGGAGCTTAGGCGCGGCCGACGATAGTGGCGGTGGCAATCAGCTCGTCGATCAGCGCCAGCGAATTTTTTCCGGACATGGCGTGCGGGTTAATTTCAGGCAATGCCGAAAAGCGCAGCAGGATCGAGGGATTGATCTTGCTCAGATTGGCCTGGCCCATGGTCCAGCAAGAATAATGGCGTTCGCTGATTTCTTCGTAGTGGAGCAGCACCACGTCGGTGTGGCGCGGATCGCGCAGGATCTTGGCATACAGCGCATTGATCTCGTCGCGGCCACCTTCAAGCACCTGCATGAACAGCTTGTCGCTGTGGCACAGGATGCCGGTGACACCGTTCTGGGGATTGTGCGCATGCGACTGCTGCATGATTTCCTGGATCGATGTGCAATTGACTTCGGACTTGGCGCGGCTGGCGTACAGGAGTCGGACTAGCATGATGACCTCGTGGATTCGGTTAGCGTTTAATCAGCGACAGGAATTCGCGCCGCAGTGAAGGGTCCTTCAGGAAGGAGCCATGCATGACACTATTGATCATGCTCGCTCCCATGTCCTTGACCCCGCGCCACTGCATGCAGAAATGGTCGGCCTCCATGACCACTGCCAGGCCATCTGGCTGCATTTTTTCCTGCAGCAGATCGGCCAGCTGGACCACCGCTTCTTCCTGGATTTGCGGGCGGCTCATCACCCACTGCGCAATGCGCGCGTACTTTGACAAGCCGATGAGGGCCGAGTGCTCGTTGGGCATCACGCCTATCCACACCTTGCCAATGACCGGGCACAGATGGTGGGAGCAGGCGCTGCGCACCGTGATCGGGCCGACGATCATCAATTCGTTCAGGTGGGCCGCGTTGGGGAATTCAGTCACCGGCGGCATAGGCACGTAGCGCCCGCCAAACACTTCGTTGATGAACATCTTGGCCACGCGGCGCCCGGTATCCTGGGTGTTGTGGTCGTTGACTGTGTCGATGACCAGGCTTTCGAGCACGCCCTGCAGCTTGGCGCTCACTTCATCGAGCAGTGCATCCAGCTCGCCCGGCTCAATGAACGCTGCGATATTGTCGTTGGCATGAAAGCGCGTCTTGGTCGATACCAGACGCTCGCGGATGCGTTGCGACACGGGGACGTTGACCGGTTTTAGCGTCGAAGTCAGATCTGTTGGCATGCTCAAAGCCTATCAAAATAGTATGGGCGCAAGGCGCTATGTTGTCATTGTACTTAAACCAGTGCCGCGCGTCTTCCAGCGCAATGGAAGTGCCCCGGTCGTGAGAGTACCGGCCTCGCAGGCGAAGCGCCAGCTGCGCCCACCATCGGCGTCGCTGGCCCAGGCGATTTGCACCCGACCGCGCAGCTCTAACACGTCGCCACTGGTGAAATCAATGAACAACAGCGCCGCGCGATCATCGAGCAGCATGTTCCCCAGGGTGTTGAAATAGCGGTTGCCCTTGAAGTCAGGGACCACCAGGCTGTTGCCGTCAATACGTGCGAAGCCTGCCGGACCACCGCGGTGAGAGATATCGATACCGTGCTCGCCACCCGTGCTGGCGACGAACAGGGTGTCGGACTTTTCAATGAGCGCGCGCGCGGCTGCCGACAGGATGGTGAAGTCCTCGCTGTGCGGCAGCTTGGGCGCGACCTCCTCCACGTCGCGCAGCGTGATGTGCTGCGGGCAGTTGCCAAAGCTTTCAAGCACGTCGACCACCAAGGTGCCACCCTCGTTACTGCGCACCACCCCATTGGCGCGGTTGCGCCGGCGCGTGGCAAAGTCCAGGCCCAGCAAACCGGCAGGCCGCCCCGCTTCCAGCGTGCTGGCAGCGCTGATGCGAATCGTGTGCTCGCTTGGTGTGAAGATGAAGCCTGGTTCGCCGTGCAGCACGCTGGCACGCGGCTGCCCTTCTGCGTCCAGGGTGGCTGCCAGCATGAAGGGCAGCGCCTCGAAAAACAGGCGGTGCTGCGCAGGCATGAAGTCGCGTATGGCACCACCGTTGCCGCTCACGCCAGCGAGCCGCTGGGCCGCCAGTTCACCGCGATGGAAGTTCATGATGGGAGCGGCGAAGACGGCATGGCCACGAAGCCAGGCAAGCCTTCGACCCTTTGCAGCCATGCCTGCAGGGCTGGATAGTCGGCCAAAGAAATGCCGCCTTCCGGCGCGTGGCGAATGTAGCTGTAGCAGGCCAGATCGGCAATCGTGGCCTGGGGCGCGGCCAAAAAGTCGCGCTTTGCCAGATGCTCGTTCATGAAGCCGAACAGACGCGTAGCCACCGTCGCCGCGCGCGCCGCGTCGCATGCAACGCCCCACTGCGCCAATGCGCGTGCGCTGGCAGGCCCGTACATCACTTCACCAGCGGCCACCGACAACCAGCGCTGCACCGCCGCCGCGCCGACCGCGTCTTCGGGCAGCCATTTGCTCCCTGCCGCATAGCGTTTGACCAGGTAGACCAGGATGGCATTGCTGTCGGCAAGGGTCAGCTCACCGTCCTGCAGCACGGGGATCTGGCCGAGTGGATTGAGGGCGCGAAAGGCAGCGCTGGAGCGCACGTCCGCCGGTGCCGGCACGTACTCGAACGGCAGGTTCAGCATGCGCAGCAGCAGTTCCACGCGGTGGGCATGGCCCGACAGTTTGGTGCCGTGCAGGAGGATGGTATGTGTCATGGTCAGCTCTCTCATTCCGAAAACCACATGGTATTCCCATCAAAAACCGACGTAAATAATGATAAAGTGGAATACATTATTTCAATTGGTGGAAGAATCATGGATCGCATCGATGAACTGCAGATTTTTCTGGCGATTCTGGACGCAGGCAGCCTGGCTGGCGCCGCGCGCCGGCTGCAGCGCTCTGCCCCAGCGGTCACGCGCGCCCTCGAAGCGCTGGAAGAACGCGTGGGTGCGCGCCTGATCGAGCGCACCACGCGCCGCCTGGCCGCCACCGACGCCGGCAAACGTCTGGCCGAACCGGCGCGCCGCGTGCTGACCGACTACGACGACGCGGTGCAGCGCGAAGACAGCGGCCCGCTGCGCGGCAAACTGCGCATCGCCGCACCCCACGTGTTTGGGCGACGCCATGTGACACCCGCCATCATCGCCTTCCTTGACCAGCATCCGGCACTGCAAGTGGACATGGTCTTCAACGACCGCAACGTGGACCTGATCGAACACCGTATCGATCTGGCGGTGCGCATTGGCGAGCTGCCCGACACCGCGATGGTGGCGCGCCGCGTCGGCTACGTGCGGCGCGTGCTGGTGGCAAGTCCCACCTATCTGGCGCGGCGCGGCGCGCCGGCCGATCCCGATGAATTGGACCAGCACGACGTGATCTACAACGCGGGCGTGAGCAACAACAGCGAATGGCGCTTCCTGCATGAGGGGCGCGAGCAGGTGGTGCGCTTGACGCCACGGCTATCGGTCAACGAAATTGATGCCATCCTGATGGCGGTGCTGGCCGGGCGCGGCATCGGGCGGCCATTGTCCTACCAGGCCGCCGACCAGCTTGCGGACGGCTCCCTGGTGCGCATCCTGCGTGACTACGAGCCGGCGCCGATTCCGGTGCACCTGCTGGTCAACGGCACCCGCCACATGCCGCCGCGCCTGCGCGCCTGTTTTGATTATCTGGCGGAGCAACTGCCCAAGCTTAGCGTGCTGGCCGAAAAATAAGTCTCGTGCGGACCACCGGAGTTTCGAGGTCATCGAGACGGCCGCCACCACCACTGTCCTTGCGAAAGCGACGGTGCGACGCCTCGCGACCCATAATCCCTTAGCGCAAACGCGAACTTACTGACGAAGCTAGCTTGCTATAGGTCCTCGCTTTCGCAAGGACAGAGTGCAAGAAGGAGGATTGCGGGACAAACAGGTAGGCATATCGGGAGCCCCCTCAGGAAATTGAGCGAACGCACTAAGCGATGAAAAACAACCCAACAAACTGAAACTAAGGTACATTTTTACCGAAATACGCTACCATCTGCAAAAATATTCCAATATTTCATGTAGTTAAAATACGGAGACTTCCATGCAACTCCCCCGCCTGCTATGCGCCGCCGCGCTCGCCCTTTGCTTCGCCCCGACGCTGGCAATCTGCGCACCGACCGCTGCGCCCATGGCGCACATCGCCTGGTCGCGCAATGCCAATATCTACGAAGTGAACCTGCGCCAGTACACCAAGGAAGGCACGATCAAGGCATTTGCGACGCATCTGCCACGGTTAAAGAAACTGGGCGTGGACATTCTCTGGATCATGCCGGTGCAGCCGATAGGCGTCAAGGAGCGCAAGGGCACGCTGGGCAGCTATTACGCGGTCAAGGATTACACCGCCGTCAACCCAGAATTTGGCACGCTGAGCGATTTCAAATCCATGGTCAAGCAAGCCCACGCGCTGGGCATGCACGTGATCCTGGACTGGGTGCCGAACCACACTGCCTGGGACAACGCCTGGGCCACCGAGCACAAGGACTGGTACAAGAAAAACGACAAGGGCGAGATCTATCCCGTCACCTTCACCGGCGACAATGGCACTGAATACTGGACCGACGTCATTGGCCTCGATTACACCAACCACGATCTGTGGAAGGGCATGACCGACGCGATGGCTTTCTGGGTGCGCGAGACCAATATCGACGGCTTCCGCTGCGATGTGGCCGGCCAGGTGCCGGTCCCGTTCTGGAACCACGCGGTGGCAGAACTGAACAAGATCAAGCCCCTGTTCATGCTGGCCGAAGCCGACCAGGTGGACCTGCACCAACAAGCCTTCGACATGACCTATGCCTGGGATCTGGCCGAGGTGTTCAAGGCCATCGGCAAGGGCAAGGCCAGCGCGCCCGAGCTGGCGGCGTTTCTGAGCAATCCTCCGAAGCAGTATCCGCGCGAAGCGTACCGCATGCTGTTCACGAATAATCACGACTTCAATTCCTGGAACGGCACCGACCGCGAATTGTATGGCCCTGCCTACAAAGCCCTGGCGATGCTGACCACGACCTTGCCCGGCATGCCCCTCATTTACGGCGGCCAGGAAGCAGGCCTGGACAAGCGATTGGAGTTTTTCGAGAAGGATCCCATCGCTTGGAAGGACTATCCGCTGAGCAGTTTTTACGCGGGCCTGCTGAAACTGAAGAAGCAAAATCCAGCCTTGGCCAACGGCCAGTATGGCGCGCCCTTGGAATTGCTGGCGACCGCCAACGACAAGGTATTCGCCTTCCAGCGCCACGTGCCGGGTAACACGGTCAAGGTGACGGTCAATCTGTCGGGGCAGCCGCAAAGCTATACCCTGGCCGGGGCGCCCGCCGCCACCTTGGCTGCCTGGAGCTGGGATATCAAGACTGGCCGGTAAGCGCTACGGTGTGGCGCTTGCCAAGCGGGCAAGGGTGGTTGATGATGGGGGCATGAAAACACCTACCCTCTCCCCACTCGTGCGCCTTTGCGGCGCTATCCTCTTCGCTTCCTCATTGGCCGCCTGCAGTGGCGTGGCGCATGGGGCGCCCAAGCCGGTGACGGCAATCGCCCCGGCGCCCGCCAACGCCACGCCCTTGAAGGAGCGGCTCGCATCGGCCATTGGCGATGCTGCTTGCGACAGTGCGCAGCAATGCAAGACCATGGCCTATGGCCACAAGGCCTGCGGCGGGCCGGAACGCTGGGTGCCATATTCAAACAAGGGCGGCGATGCTGCCAACATCGTGGCCATGGGCGCAGCCTACGAGGCCGAGCAGCGCAACCTGGCGCTGAAAAACGGTGGCATGTCCACCTGTTCGGTGGCGGTTGATCCGGGCGCCACCTGCAGCGCCGGGCACTGCGTGCTGCAGAGCGCTGGGGGAAGTGCGGCTTACTAGCAGGTCGATGGGGGAAGTGTAGTTTCCACCGCACTGTCCTTGCGAAAGCGAGGACCCATAGCGCCAACGCCAATCAAGCAGATGTATATGAGCAGATGCAGTATCGGTCGCGAGGCGTCGCACCGTCGCTTTCGCAAGGACAGTATGGGGAAGATTCACGCGCTCGAGCGCCTCCCCTTCCCCCAATAAAAAAAGGCTGCGTCTTGTGGACGCAGCCTTTTTTCCTTGCAGGGGCGCCGTGTGGCGCGCCCCTTTCAGTCTTACTCCGTTGCCACTGGTGCGATACGGCTGGTGTCAAACAGTGGCACT
This sequence comes from Massilia sp., assembly GCA_045810445.1. Taxonomy (GTDB): domain Bacteria; phylum Pseudomonadota; class Gammaproteobacteria; order Burkholderiales; family Burkholderiaceae_D; genus Telluria_A. The sequence continues at coordinate 2,418 of JBJMVX010000161.1, read as the reverse complement.
GGGTCGTTGGTGTTCACCGACACCACCGTCATGCCCTGGGTAACACCTGCACCGATGTAACGCACGGCGCCCAGGTGACGCTTGCCCGCTTCCAGACCCGACCAGCTCATGCTGACCGTGCCCGTACCGCCGACGTAAGCCATGCCAGGCAGCAGTGCCTTGAAGTTGCCGGTGACAGCGTTCGGTGCCAGGATCCATGAGGACAGCTTGTACTCGGCCGAACCATTGAGTGGATCGTAGCCGATGACGCAGACCTTGTAGTTACCCGCTGCCGGATTGGCGATGTCGACCTTCTCGTTCGAACCGCCATTGCCGCTGCTGAGCAGGGTATTGGCTGGCGTTACAACGATGATGTCCAGATCCGAATCCGAACCGCCTTGGGTGTCGTCATCAAACAGCGCGAAACGTGCCTGCAGGGTGCCGGCAGGAATCGTGACGTTGGTCACGTTCACACCTTGACCACCGCCTGCGCGGCAAGCTGCCGTGTACACGGTGCTGTTGGTACCTGCGGCGCCAATGGTGCGGGTTTCCTGCGTGGCCGGCAGCATGCCCGACTTGACGCTGGTCATCGGGCCGGTGAAGCCGGTACCGATCGTGAACACCTTGCTGCCGGTGGTCTCTTCGCTATACACCGATGCCGGTGCTGCCAGACCCGAACCGCGTACGGTCAACGGGCTCTTCACCGAGATCACGCCGTCTGTCCATACCAGGCTGCCGTAGACCCAGGTGTCGAGCGGTGCGGTAGTGCGGGTCAGCTTGACCGTGAACGTCGCTTTCTGGCCGGCGCCAATGACCAGGGTCGATGGCTGCACTGCGACCGTGTAACCCGGTACCGAGGCGGTCGAGGTGAAGGTCGCGGTGTTGCCAGTGACGTTGGTCACGGTACGGGTCAGCGTCAACGAACCGAGCACGTTCGCTGCGGTCAGCGATGCCAGGTTCAGGTTGTAGGCTGGAATCGTGCCGATCGCCGAGCAGGTTGCTGCCGAATAGACGCCTGCGTTCAGGCCGCACAGGAAGCGTGCGTAGTCGATTTCGGTGGCGTCATACACCAGGCCCGGATTGGCCGCGCCGTTAGGCGTGATCTGGCCCGAACCCTGGCCCCATGGCAGGACACCCGAGTTTTTCGCGGTCGCATCCCACGGCATGGAACCACTCAAGCCATCGCTCTTGGTCATGGTGGCGCTGGTCATCATGGCCGACTTGATGGCAGCTGGCGTCCAGGTCGGATACTTCTGCTTGAGCAGCGCGGCGATACCTGCAATGTGCGGGCTGGCCATCGAGGTACCCGTGTAGAAGGCCCAGTTGGTCGGCGCCACGCCGCCAGCGGCAACGGCATTGCGCTCGTCGCGCGTCAGGTCGGCAGTTACGCCGGCCAGAATGTCGGTACCCGGTGCGGCAACGTCAGGCTTCAAGATGTTCGGGTTGGCCACGTTCGGGCCACGCGAGGAGCTGCCGGCCATGACAGGTGCCGATACGGTCGGGTCCACGACGCCGCGCAGGTTGCCCAGCGTTGCGGTTGCCAGCCCTGGATTGGCATCCATGTAGGCCTTGAGCGCGTTGCCGTTGGCGGCGGTCAGATGCACGGTCGAGAGCACGTGCGACTGGTTGATGATGGTGTCGGCACCGCCGGTCACGTTGGCAATGATGACGCCAGCGGCGCCAGCGGTCTTGGCATTGGCGCTCTTGTTGACCAGCACGTTGGCACCGCGGTCGCACACCAGGATCTTGCCACTGACTTTGGCTGGATCGAGCAGCGGCGCCACAGCGTCGGCAGCACCGAAGCAGCGCAGCAGGTTGTCGGTGACAGGCGCGCCCGTGAAGCCGGCGTCGCGCGAGCGGATCATGGTCGAGGAAGCGGTTTGCGCATTCGACGACGCACCGGTCATGACAACGCCATTGCCCAGGGCTGCATCGCCGACGAACAGACGGTTGTGGGTCGAGTTGCCAACCGACGTCAACCATGGGCTGATGTGGGCAGTTGGTGCTGGTGCAGTCGAGGTCGGGCCCGAGTTACCGGCCGAGGCAGCGACAAACACGCCAGCGCTGGCAGCGCCGAGGAAGGCCACTTCGGTCGCTTCGTTGAACGCGCCGCCGCCAGCCGATGGGCCGATGGAGAAGTTGATCACGTTCACGCCGTCACGCACAGCCTGCTCGATGGCGGCCACACTGTTGGAGGTGGCGCAGCCGTTCTTGGCAGTCACACCGTCGGTCCAGCACACCTTGTACATGGCGACGCGGGCGCGTGGGGCCATGCCCGACACGGTGCCCAGCAGCAGGCCATTGTTGATGACCTTGACACCAGCATTGCCGCCAGCGGTGCTGGAGGTGTGGGTGCCGTGGCCGCCACTGCCTTCGGTGCCGGCCACCGAGTCACGGGCCGACAGGAACTCGGTCCAGTGCAGGGTTTGCGATGGGCTC
>JBJMVX010000160.1:0-11065 GCA_045810445.1 Massilia sp. | reverse complement strand
TATAAAAATTATATTTATTTTTATGCTTGTTGCATCAAAGCGCTTGATATTTTTTAAAAATGGGCGTCAGCCCTCCGCCGCCAATTAGCGAACATTCAAGCCATCCGTGGACAACGTTCACCCTTCCGGCAGCCATGCCGAGATCAGCTTCCGTCTTGCTCGCAAGCCGTGCGCTGGCTGGAGCGTGACGGAACCGCAGCACCTCGCGAGTTCGACAAGGTGCCGCATCTGCGCTCAGAACGCAGCCCAATACATGGACTTGTTTTGGGCCGTACTCAGAAAGTCGCAGCCTGTCAGTGTTTCGCGTGTGCTTCTCGTCCAGCAGCGAGTTTGATCGCGGTGTAGATCGAATACAGGGCAGCCAGGCCGACCACCACGTACACCACGCGTGAGGTCGGTGATTGCGTGCCGAACAGGCGCGCCACCAGATCGTAGTTCACCAGCCCGACCAGTCCCCAATTCAAACCGCCGACGATCATCAAGACCATGGCTACCCAGTCCAGCGCGTTGAGCGTAGCCTTGTGCAGCGTGCCCGCAGCGGCGCGCCGGTCGGAAATGTGCCTGCGTTCATTTGAAGGGGTGATTATCGTTGCCATCGTTATCTCCTTGTGGATGCTAGCGCTATAGAGACGCTGCCGGCGGCAGCGGACCGTACCCGCAAGCTGCGGGCTTCTAGCTACGACAGCAAAATCTGGCCCAAGTTTGGTCGACGTGCAGACTTTCTGCAGCAGCGAGCTGCCTGAACAGCACTACATTGCTGGACACTGAGTGCGGGAGGGAGGACCTTCGGATAGACGAGGTGCACGCAGGACGCGGCACCGGTAAGGCAAAGCCTGCCGGCACAGGGGCCGGCAGGCAATTTTTGCTACTTCAGCGCACGCGGCGCAGCGACGAGATGGCGTTGTTCAGATTGCCCAGTTGCTCGTACTTGCCTGGGCCCAGGACTTGGCACTGTCCACGGAAGTCGGCGTGCTGGCAGATTTCCCAGTTGCCGCTATAGATGATCAGCGAGCCGGCGCGGTCGTTGAAATTAAACTGATTCAAGGTGCGTACTTCATCGTTGATGGGCAGGCGCTCACCGCCAAAGCCAGGCGCCGAGAACAGTTCCACGCCTTCGCGACGTTCGTAGTCATCGCGTCGACCACGGCCACGACCACGGTCAACCTCGACCACGCGCGCCGAGGTAATTGCGCGGTTGAAGGTACGCTCCAGGTTCGGGTATTCGCCTGGACCGAAGACCTTGCACTGGCCGCCGAAGTCCTTGTGGACACAGAATTCCCAGCTACCCGATTGAATCACCATCGATTGCGCGCGGTCGTTAAAGCCCTGCCCCACCAGCGAGTTGGTATCGCCCTGCAGTTCGATGGAACGGCCACGCATATTGCCGTCCTCAAATAGCAGAACCGAAGGGCCACGACCGCGACCGCGGTTGTCGCCACGATTGTCATTGCGGTAGTCGCCGCGGTTGTCGCCACGGTTGTCGCCACGGTTGTCGCCGCGATTATCGCCCCAGCCACTGTTGCGGCCATCGTCGCGGCGAGCACCGACCTCACGGGCCGAGGAAATCGCATTGTTCAAACGGTCCAGATTCGGATACTCGCCCGGCTCGAACACGCGGCACTCGTTACGGAATTCAGAATCCACGCACACTTCCCAGCGTCCCGAACGCACCACCATGCTGGAGGCCGCGTCGTTAAAGCCGAAGGGCACGAGGTCGCGCGTTTCGCCGCGCAGCGTCAGTTCGCGCCCCTGGAAGCCTGGCGCGGCATACAGTATCAATTCGCCAGCGCTGGCAGCAGCTTGTGAAAGCCATGCGGCAGAGAGGAAAAGGGCTAGCTTGAGGTGGCGCTTCGACATGATGTATTCCTTCGTGAATGAAGTCGGTATTGTGAGGCTTACAACGGGCCAACCGCCAGTGCCGTTGTCACGAATGTTGTAACAAATTCCTACCCGGGACGCCGGGGAGCGTAGCCACAGGATTGTCAGTAGAATCACATCTTACGCCTAAAAATCCTACCTATGCCACCCACTACTGCCCTCCCCGCTTACACCGTGCGCTCCGAGATGAGTGCGCTGTGGCGCCTGTCCTGGCCCATGCTCGCCGGGCAACTGGCGACTGTGGGCATGGGCGTGGCTGACGTTGCCATGACCGGCCATGTCAGCGCGTCCGAACTGGCTGCCGTGTCGCTGGGAGCGTCCGTCTGGTCCATCATCCTGGTGACGGTGATGGGCGTGATGATGGCCATTAATACCGTGGTCGCCCATGAGACCGGCGCTGCCGAATTCGCGCGCATTCCGCATGTGGTGCGCCAGGCGCTGTGGAAAGGTGTGGGCGTGGGCTTGATTGCCTGCCTCATCACCAACCTGGCCACGCTGGTGTTCGACCATATCGGCCTTGAGGCGCAGGTCAACGCCAACGCCTCCATGTTCGTACACGTGATCAGCCTTGGCATGCCGGCCTTTGCCTGCTACCGCGCGCTGTATGGCTACACCACCAGCATCAACCAGACCAAGCCGATCATGGTGATTGCCTTCCTCGGTCTGCTGTTCAATGTGTTCGTCAACTGGCTGCTCATTTATGGTAACTGGGGCATGCCAAAACTGGGCGGCGTTGGTTGCGCGGTGTCGACCGCCATGGGCATGTGGCTGATGTTGGGCGCCATGCTGTTCTGGATACGCAGCGCGCCGGCCTATCGCCAGACCTACCCGTTCACCCACTGGGAGTGGCCCAACTGGCGCGAGATCGCCAGCATGCTGCGCCTGGGGGTACCAATCGGCATCACCTATTTTGCCGAGGTCAGTGCGTTTGGCGCGGTCAGCCTGCTGGTCGCACGCTTTGGCGTGGTGCAGGTCTCGGCGCACCAGATCGCCCTCAATTTTGCCTCACTCGTGTTCATGGTGCCCCTCAGTTTTGGCGTCGGTTTGATCACACGTGTAGGCCAGGCGCTGGGTGAAGGAAATCCGCGGCGGGCCCGTTTCGCGGCCTGGGTCGGGGTGGCGATGGCGCTGGGATTCTCGGTGCTCTCGGCGCTGTTCATCCTGCTGTTTCGCTGGCAGATCGCGCGCGCCTACACCTCCGACCCGGCGGTGCAGGCGCTGTGCGTGCAGTTGCTGCTGTTCGCGGCGCTGTTTCAGCTGTCCGACGCAACCCAGGTCGCCACCTCCAGCGCCATTCGCGGCTACAAGGTCACGCGCCAGCCGATGCAGATCCAGGTGCTGGCGTTCTGGGGCTTTGCACTGCCGGTCGGCTGCGTGCTGGGACTGGCGCCAAGCTGGTTTGCCTGGTCGCCGGCGCAGCCGATGGCAGCGAACGGCTTCTGGATAGGCCTGGTGCTCGGACTGACCATTGCCGCCGTCCTGCTCACCTGGGCATTGGCGCGTCTGTCGCACCAGCGCTTGCCGGCCCATTGAGGACCCGATGAGCATACCGGCGGCCGAGCTGTCAGTACTGACCTTTCGCGCCGACTCTGGTATCGTCCGCAGTTCTTTCCGACTTCCACAGCGAGACTTGCCATGCGTTTTATGCTTTGCCTCCTAGCCGCCCTGTCGACCGCTCCCGCATCCGCCGAGCGGCTGACACTGGACCGCCTGTACGCCGACCCGGCACTGGCGGGACCATCGGTGCGCGAACTGCGCGTCTCGCCCGACGGCGCACGCGTGAACTTCCTGCGCGGGCGCGACGACAACCAGTACCAGCTCGACCTGTGGGAATTCAATATGCAGGACAAGAGCACGCGGCGCCTGGTCGACTCGCGCGCGCTGGTACCCAACGAGCAACTCTCGCCAGAAGAACAGGCGCGCCGTGAACGCGCGCGCACGGCCAGTTACTCGGGCATCCTGAGCTACAGCTGGTCGCCAGATGGCAAGCAGCTGCTGGTGCCAATCGCCGGCAGCCTGTACCTGGTCGATGTGGCCCACCCTGACACCGCGCGCAAGGTCGCCAGCGGTGACGTGGCGGACCCGAAGATTTCGCCGCGCGGCCACTACCTGTCCTTTGTGCGCAAACAGAATTTGTACGTCATCGACCTGGCCAGCGGCGCGGAAAAACAGCTCACCACTGACGGTGGCGGCAATATCTTCAATGGCGAAGCGGAATTCGTCGCGCAGGAAGAAATGGGCCAGCGCACCGGCTACTACTGGGCCCCGGACGAATCGGCTATCGCCTACAAACACTTCGACCAGTCGCCGGTGCCGGTGGTGAAGCGCTTCGAGATTTTTGCCGACCGCACCACGGTGGTGGAGCAGCGCTATCCGGCAGCGGGCGACGCCAATGTCATCCCTGGCCTGATGATCGTATCGCCAGTTAGCGGTGTGCAGCGCAAGGTGGACTTGGGCAGCAATACCGACGTCTACCTGGTACGCGCCGACTGGAGCCCAAGTGGCAAACAGCTGCTGTACCAGATCGAAGCGCGCGACCAGAAGCGCCTGGACCTGGTGTCGGTGGACGCTGCCAGCTTGGTGCAGCACACCTTGATCAGCGAAACCTCGCCCATCTGGGTCAACATCCATGACGATCTGCGCTTCCTGAAAAACCAGGATGCCTTCATCTGGTCGTCCGAGCGCAGCGGCCGCAATCATCTGTATTTGTACAAGCTCGATGGCACGCTGCAGCACGCCATCTCCAGCGGCGAGTGGGGCATCGACAATGTGCTGGCAGTGGATGAAAAAGCGGGCCGGGTGTACGTCGCCTCCAACCGCGATGCCGTCATCGACAAGCAGACCTACGCGCTGGCGCTCGATGGCAGTACTGCCGACAAGCCCGCGCGGATTACTCAGGCCGACGGCTGGCACGAGACGACGTTTGCGCGCAATGGCTTGATGTTTGTCGATACCTATTCCAATCCCTCGACACCGCCCAATATCGCGATCCGCAACGCCGATGGCAGCCTGGTGGACTGGCTGCAGAAAAATGAACTCAATGCCAGCCACCCGTATGGCAAATATGCGGCCAACCATTTGAAGACCGAGTACGGCACGCTCAAGGCCAACGACGGCCAGGACCTGTACTACTCCATCGTCAAACCGGCTGGCTTCAAGGCTGGCAAGCGTTATCCGGTATTCCTGTCGACGTATGGCGGTCCGCATTCGCAGCACGTGTCGCGCAAATGGGGCAATGACTTTGACCAGTACATGGCGCAGCAGGGCTATGTGGTATTCCGGCTTGATAACCGCGGCTCGTCGCGGCGCGAACGCAAGTTCACCGATGCGATCTACGCCAATATGGGCCAGCATGAGGTGGAGGACCAACTGACCGGGATCGATTGGCTGGGCAAGCAAAGCTTTGTGGACCGCAAGCGGATTGGTGTGTTTGGATGGAGTTACGGCGGCTTCATGAGCCTGCGCCTGCTCGCTGGTGGATCGGACCGGATCGCCGCTGGTGTGTCGGTGGCGCCGGTGACTGACTGGGCGCTGTATGACACGCATTACACCGAGCGCTATATGGGTGGTACGCCGAAGAGTAATCCCCAGGCGTATGCCAGCGGTGGTGTATTTTCGCATCTTGATGGACTGAAGTCGCCGCTGCTGCTGGTGCATGGCATGGCTGATGACAATGTGCTGTTCACCAACAGCACGCGGTTGATGGATGACCTGGTGAACCGTGGCGTGCAGTTCGATTTGATGACCTATCCGGGCGCCAAGCATGGCATTTCATCGCGCGCGGGCAAGCGCCATGTGTATGGCTTGATCGCAGCGTATTTCGACAAGCATCTGCATCCGGGCAGTAAATAACAGCATCGGAGCAAAAAAATGGCCGCGTCAACCGCGGCCATTTTTTTGCTACCCACTGCCCGTCGTCCTCGCGCAAGCGGGGACCCAAGCTGAGGTATCCTATTCGCTGCACTATGGGCCCCCGCGTACGCGAGGGCGACGTTTCGACTAAGCCGTTTTCACATCCGGTGCCCACAACCCCGTCGTCCTCGCGCATGCGGGGACCCAAGCTGAGGTATCTTATTCGCCGCACTATGGGCCCCCGCGTACGCGAGGGCGACGTGGCTCGACTAAGCAGTATTCACATCGGTTACCCACAACCCCGGCGACCTCGCGCAAGCGGGGACCCAAGCTGAGGTATCCTACTCGCCGCACTATGGCCCCCCGCGTACGCGAGGGCGACGTGGCTCGACTAACCTGCATTCACAGCGGGACTGACTTAGTTAGTCGCGTCCTTGATGGCTTCTTTCAAGTCCCCAATTTTTTCCTGGGTCTTGCCTTCAACCTGGTTTTTCAAACCCTTGACTTGCTGGTCGGGATTGCCCACCAGTTTGCCCGCTTCTTCCTGAATCTTGCCGCCGATGTCTTGCAGTTTGCCGTTCACTTGGTCTTTGTTCATGGTGTGCTCCTGTAGAGTGCACATGCCGCGTATGGGCATGTCCTGAAACACAGAATACGGCGCTGCAGCATTTTTAACTGTTCGGACCCGCACATAACTCATCAATAAGATCCCGGGGCACACAAAGCAAAACGCCTTCCAGCGGCCCGCATTTGCAGGCTGGTGAAAGGCGCTCACTACACCGTCCACTGCGGACGGCCTCGTCACTGATCAGCGGTTGCCACGATCCTTGACGATTTCTTCGGCATTGCCCAGTTGTTCCTGGGTTTTGCCCTCAACCTGCTTCGACAGCCCTTTGGCTTGCTGCTCGCTGCTGCCAACAACTTTACCGGCTTCTTCCTGAATCTTGCCGCCGATATCTTTGAGTTTGCCTTTGACTTGGTCCTTGTTCATATCGCATACCTCACTTGTGGATGGTGGTTGGCGCCGCACTTGTTGCGCGGCTGAACCCACGATATGCCTTCCTCACTTCAACTTCTGTACGGTAACTAACCTAATCCTTGCGCCAAACACTCGCCAGCCAAGGCTGCTGATCGCAGGGAACATTGGGCGGGCGATAGTAATGCTGCAGCGGAGAAAACTTCGCTGCCAGCATGTATTGTTCCCACCGTTCGTAATCGTAATAACTGCCGTAGCGTGGGCCGTTCCAGCCCTCCTCGTTATGACCACGCGGATTGGAGCTGAACAGCACGCCGCCTGGTTTGAGCGTCGCGTGCAGGTCCTGCAGCACCTTGGGCAAGGCGCGGCTGGGGACGTGAAATAGCACCGCATTGGCAAACACGCCGTCGAACATGGCAGCTGGCAGATCGAGGTGCAGCAAGTCCTGCTGCCACACCTCGCAACCGCTGTAGGCGCGCGCCATTTCGGCAAATTTCTCAGCGCCGTCAAGGCCGATTGCGCGGTGCCCCATGGCGCTGAAAGCCTTCAGGTCGCGCCCTGGCCCGCAACCGAGATCCAGGATGGTCAGCGGCGCCGCTGCCGTGATGGCGTCCAGCAGCGCGCTGATATTCTGGCTGACGTCATGATCGACCGTCCCGTAAAAAAACTGCTGGGCGTGGCGATCGTAGTAGTCCAGCGTCAGCCGGGCGATATCATCGAGGTCCTCGGTCATGATCCAGCGTTACCAGACGCGTACGCGCTCGCCAGGCGCCAGGTACAGGCCCTGCCCCGGTTGCACATTGAAGGCCTTGTACCACTGGTCCATATTGCGCACGATGGCAGCGCGGTACTGGGCTGGCGCGTGGCCGTCGGTCAGCACGCGCTGGCGGGCAGCCGGCTCGCGCAGCTTGGTTTGCCAGGCGCGCGCATAACCCATGAAGAACTGCTGGTCCGCGTCAGCTGGCGCAGTTTTTCCAAGCAGTGAAGCATGGTAAGCATCATACGAAGCTGCCAAGCCACCCAGGTCGGCCAGGTTTTCGCTCAGCGTGAGCTGCCCGTTCACAGCCAGGTCCGGGAAAGGTTTGTAGGCGCTGAACTGCGCCACCAACTTGTCGCCGGCGGTTTTGAAATGGGCCGCATCTTCCTTGGTCCACCAATCGCGCAGCAAGCCCTTGGCGTCGAACTGCGCGCCCTGGTCATCGAAGCTGTGGCTAATTTCGTGGCCAATGACCGAACCGATGGCGCCATAGTTGACAGCATCCGAGGCGGCCGGATCGAAGAATGGCGGCTGCATGATCGCGGCCGGGAAGTTCATCGCGTTCTGCAGAGGCAAATTGACGGCGTTGACCAGTTGCGGTGGCATCGACCACGCAGTGCGGTCAACCTTCTTATGCAGCTTGGCCACCTGCTGCGCGTAGTTGAATTCTTCGGCGCGCAACGCATTGCCAAAGGCATCGCCCTTCACCACTTTCAGACCAGCGAAGGAGCGCCAGTGGTCGGGGTAACCGACACCCACATACATGGTCTTGAGCTTCAGTTGCGCCTGGGCGCGGGTGCTCGGCGCCATCCAGTCCAACTGGTCGATGCGCTTGCTGAAGGCAGCGATGATGTTGCTCACCATGGTTTGCAGGCGCGCCTTGTCGCTGGCCGGGAAGTAGCGTTCGACGTACAAATGACCAACTGCTTCATCGAGGGCGCCATTGGTGGCGGTCAGTGCGCGCTTCCAGCGCAGCGACTGTTGCGGCGTGCCGCTCAGGGCCTTGCCATGAAAGGCAAAGCGCTCGTCGGCGAAGGCCTTCGACAGTGTGCCAGCGTGCTGATTGATCTGATGGAAGGCCAGGTAGTCCTTCCAGGTGCCCAGGTCTTCGCTGGCCACCAATGCTGCCGCGCCAGTGACTGCGGTCGGGTGCCAGACCATGAAAGTGCGCGCGTCACCCAGCTTGGCCGCCTTGAAGAATGCGGGCCAATCTATGCCGGGCGCCTTTGCTGCGAAATCCTTTTGGGTCCAGGTGTTGTTGGCCTTGAGGACGTCGGCCGAGTCTTCACGCGTGCCGTGCGACTGGGCGATCTTCATTTCCAGTGCCATCACCTTGGCTGCGCGAGCATCGGTATCGGTGTAGCCGGCCAGCGCCAGCATCGCGGCGATGTGCTTGCCGTACTGGGTGCGCAGATCGGCCATGCGCGGACTGTCGGTCAGGTAGTAGGCGCGGTCCGGCATGCCCAGCCCACCTTGCAGCAGGTAAGGCATGTTGTGGCTCGGGTCATTCAGACCCTGCGCGACCCACAGGCCAAACAGGTTTTCGGTGAAGAAGTTGGTGTTGTTGAGCGGGTCGACATCGGCGCGCACCGAGCCGGCAAGCGCACGCGTAAGGGCTGCCTTGTCCTTGATGGCGTCGATCTTGGAAAGCACCGGTTTCAGAGGCGCCCCGCCCTTCGCTTCGATGGCCGCTTCATCCATGAAGGTGGTGTAGTAGTCGGCGATCATGCGCGCTTCGCCCTTGGCGTTCTTGTCCGCCGCTTTCGCTTCTATCAATTTGACGATGCGTGCATTGGTGTCTTCGGCAATTGCGGCAAAGGCGCCCCAGCTGCTGCGGTCTGCCGGGATCTCGGTCTTGGCCAGCCATTCGCCATTGGCGTAGCTGAAAAAGTCGTCGCCTGGCGCGGCGGCGCCCATGACGGCTGATGCCTGTGCGGGTGGGGTCGGATCGGCGCCAAATGCGGGCGCGAATGCCAGCGAGGCACCGCACAGTGCCATCGCGATGGCGGTCTTGATTGGGGTACTTCCTTGTTTCATTGTCTCTCTCCTGTTAAATGACTAGCTTTGTTATTTTAGTGTAGCGCGCAGTTGCGGCAACAGCCGTTCCCTTTGCATGGCGCGGGTGCGGATGGCGTTGCCGACCCGCTGGGCTTCGACCTGGGCGTCAGGTCCGAAATTGGCGGCGACGTAGCGCTCCATCATGTCGGCGTCGGCCGGATTGGCGGAGCTGCTCACCAGGCTGGGGAACCAGCTGTTCTGGTTGACCGCTTCCTGGTCCTTGAGCAGTGCCTCGCGGTGTTCTAGGGCGAAGGCCCAGGCTTCGCTCAGATGGCCATTCTGCGCTACCGAGGGCACGATGCGGCTGGTGACCTGCGCCGGTAGCGATGTGGACAGCGCCAGTTGCAAGGTGCGCTTGGCCAGCGCCGGATCGCTCGCGCGTGCCAGCGCCGCGCTGAAGCGTTCACGTTCTTCGGCGCTGGGCGCGGCGGTCGCGCGCGCGACCAGCAAATCGTAGAGCGCCGGGTCGGCCTGTCTGGCTGCCACGTCGATCGCGAACTCGGACATGGCGGGGCTGACGCTGTTCGGGTCCGCCAGGTAGGTGACCAGCAGGGCGCGGCCCTTGGCAAGCGCATCGACGTCGCCCGCTTTCGCCAGCGCCCGGGCCAGCAAGGGCCGCAGTTGACGCTCGTCGCTCGATTCGCCGGCCTTCTCCTGCCAGCCCAGGGCGGCAAATTTCGGGGTCAACAGGGCAATGGCGTTCCGGCGCGCCAGTGCCCGTTCCGGTCCTTCGCCGGCCAGGGTATCAAGGCTTTCGAGGCTGGCGACCAGGGTGCTCCAGATGGCCACGCGCGGCTCATCGCGATAGCGCGCCAGCAGCTTGAGGTGGGTTTCCAATGACGCGCGACCGCTCTGCACCAGGCTCCAGCTATCGGCGAGCAGGCGATGGCGCTCGGCGTCTGGCAGTTTGTCGACCTGCCCTGCCAGCGCGTCAAAACTGGCCTTGTCGTACTGGACACGGAAGTAGCCGACACCTACCGGATCAACCACCAGCGGGCCCTCGCAGCCGGGCGTGACCAGCGTAGTGCTCGCGCCACTGAGCAGGATAGTCCAGGGCTTGCCATTGACGGTCGCCAGTTGCACGGGCACGTTCCACAGGCGCTTTTCGGTGGCCGCTTCGTCGAGGCGGTACTGCTCTTGCGCTATCGTGGTGCGGCGCTTGCCGTTCTCGCACACCTGGTCCACTTTCAGGAGCGGGAAACCGGGCTGGGTGGTCCAGTCGGACGCCAGCTTTTGCACCGGCTTGCCGGATGCTTTTTCCAGCGCGGCCCACAGGTCGGCGCTGGTGGTGTTTGAATACTGGTGCTTAGCCATGTAGGCCCGTATCCCTTTGCGAAACGGCTCTTCACCCAAGTAGGCTTCCAGCATGCGCAGGAAGGCTTCGCCCTTGGTGTATGTGATGGCGTCGAAAGCATCGGCAGCCTGCTCCTCGGTCAGCACAGGGGTCTGGATCGGGTGGGTGGTCTTGCGGGCGTCGAGATTGAGCACTTCTTCGCGGTCCGACAAGGCCGCGAGCTGCATGTGCCATTCAGGATGGAACTGCT
>JBJMVX010000159.1:0-5438 GCA_045810445.1 Massilia sp. | reverse complement strand
CCTCCTTAGAAAAATTCGATTATCGAGCCTCATTCTGGCAATTGAAAAAAGCAGGGCTTTCCATAACTTGGAGCAACAACGGTCTATCCGGCGTCGAAATGACCTTGACATCAACTGCAAGTGGCTTCGAGGGGACCATTGAGAGTTTTTGGGATTTTGAGCCATTTACGACTGATAAAAGGCGAGCGGGTTTGACGCGCAGGCCATGCTGAACTAGCTGGCCAAAGCATCTTTCTCATCGTCCGCTGTGGGGCGAAAGCGGCCCCAAGCACGATGTCCGCTTCAGGCAAAATCCGTCATTCAACCAACATGGCCCGCCAGGTAACGCCGCAGCAGGGACAGACAAATCACAGGCGGGCAAATCGCGCGGTCAGCGACTTGCGCAGCTCGTGGAATTCGGTAGTGTCCGCGATATGATCTTGCCAGGCCAGGCCGCACGCGATCAGGTCGATCTTGTCGACGATGCGCGCGCCGCCTTGCAGCTTGCCGCTTTCGTCGTGTTCACGCCCCAGCACCCACAAGGTATCGGCAATGCGCAGCGCCGAATCGATGTCGTGAGTGACCACGATGATGGTGTTCAGTTCATCGGCGGTCGATAACGTGCGAATCGTGTCGCACACAATGGCTTTGGCCGCCGGGTCAAGGCCCGAAAAAGGTTCATCCATCAGCAGGAAATGCGAGCTGCACAACAGCTGCTGCGCAATCGCCACGCGCTGGCGCTGACCACCGGACAACTGCGCCGGATATGCCAGCGCCCGCTCAGCCAGTCCTAGCTGTCCCAACATCTGCATCGCCTTGTCGTTCGCAGCCGCCCTGCTACCGCCCTTGCGCATGGCAGCGACCACCAGGTTGCCCAGCACAGTGCGGTGACCAAGCAAGGGATAATGCTGGGCTACGACGCCCACTTCGCCGGGCGTGACCGTCGTGCGCTTTCCGTTGAGGTAGACCCCGCCGGCATTGGGTGCCTGCAATCCGGCAATGCAACGAAACAGCTGCGTCTTGCCAATTCCAGATGGCCCCAGCAGGCAGACCACCTGCCCCTGATGCATGCCATCGCGAATAAGGTTATCGATGCTCGCTTCCACGCCGCACAAGACAGGCGCGTCGTACGACACCGCCAAGCCCTCAATGGTAAGCAGGCGAGCACCTACGCGATAGGAAAAAGGGGTATTCATGGCACACGTCCTTCTTCAATCGTGACATAAGGGCACAGCGTGGTGCGCAAACGCCCCAGCAGGTAATCCTGGCCCAGGCCATACAGGAGAATGGTCAACTGGATCGCAAACACGCCGCTGAGCTGGAAATAGCGGTTCTGGTTGAGCAGCAAGGCACCGATGCCACCTTGGGAACGCGTCAGCCCTTCGACCATGGCCAGCAAGGTCCAGCCCACTGCCGCGTTCTGCCTGACGAGGTCCAGGAACACGGCGGCCTTGCCCAGCACCACCAGCTCGTAGCTGATGCGCCAATGACGCATGCCCAACGTCTTGCAATGTTCAATCGCCTGGGCCGGAATGGCCCGCACCTCGGCCAGCATGGCCGTGATCATCATGACGGTAATGCCGAACACCAGCAGAGCCAACTTCAGCTGGCCAGCATCATTCGCCAGCAGCATGAACACATAGCTGAGACCTGCAAAACCGAGAAAGCGCAGGCTGGACGTGAACCGTGCCAGCGCGTCGAAGATCGGCGCGGTGGCTGCCGTGGCAATGGCCAGGGTCAGCACGCTGGCGATCAGCAATGCTTGCAACAGCACCTTGACGCTAGTCCACAATTCAAACAGCAAGCCCTGGTGGCGAACCAGCCCCATCCATGCTTTGGCCAGCTCGGACGGGGATGGCAGCACGCCGCTGCCGGCGCACAGCCATAGGGCAAGCGCGATGCCAACCTGAGCCGTCAACAGCAGACGGCCCTGGCTAGCCGAAAATGGCGCATACGGCAGTGCTGCATTCCTAAAAGTTCGCCACACGGTAGGCTTTCCTTATTGCGCGGTCTTGATCAAGGCAACATCGACGCGGCGGTTGCGGGCACGGCCTTCTGCGCTACTGTTGTCGGCCACTGGCTGGCTATCCCCGTAGGCACGCACGCGGATACGGCCTTCGGGAAAGCCCGAGGCGGCGTTCGCCTGCAACCAGTCGCGCACTGCCTGGGCACGCTGCATCGACAGGCGCAGGTTGGCAGCGCTGGCGCCCACATTGTCGGTGTGACCGCTCAATTGCAGCGCCAGGCCAGACACGGCCATCTGGTTGAGCAATTCTTCCAGCGTGTCCGCCGCTTCCGGTGCGAAGGTCGACTTGCCGGTTTCAAAAGCAATCGCCCACGAACGCTTGGCAAAGGTGCCCACCGCCGGCGCCGCACTGTTGAAGCTTGGCGTATCGGCTTTGCTGGCCAAGGCCCCAGGGTTGGCAGCGAGCGCTTGCAGGTAGCTGGTGTTGACGACACTGTCGTAGGCGACCAGATCAGGCATGTCTGACGGGTAGTACTGCTTGGCGATGGTGCCGAACACGCCATACACGCGGCGATACAGGTTGTCGTTGCCATTCAAGCCGAACAGGTGCAGATTGTCTGCCAGGTTGCTGGACGTCGAGCCACCCAAGCTGATGTCATAGCCCTTGCGGTCTTTCTCCACCACGCCCTTGTAGTACTTCATCCACCATTGGGCATCCTGTTCCTTGGCGACTTTGGCCACCACAGCGCTAGCCTTGAGCAGCTCGGCGTCACTGGCACGAATTGCATCGGTCGCCTCGAAGGCGGCAGCCAGCATGTTCTTCACGTATGCGGGGTTGGCAGCCATCCATTGGCGGTTGCCGATGATGGTGGCCGGCATTTGCCACATATATTCCTTGGTCGACGCGACGGCAGCCAAGCCCCCTACTTCGCGCGCCACCTTCACGTCGCCTGGCGTCCAGGTGGCTGTGCCGTTCTGGCAGACCTTGCGCTGCTCGCCTGTCTGCTTGCCGTTCGCGACAACGGGGCGCACTTCGCAGGCGCCGTGGTTCACGGCAGCGATCAGGCGCTCGTCCGCTTCAGAGAAGGCACCGACGCCGACAAAGTTCATCGCATCCGGATCGTAGGTCTTCACATCAGGATTGACCGGGATCTTGTTGTCGGCCGCGTACTTCATGCAGATATTCCAGTCGCCATCGCGCAGTACCGCGCCGATCAAACTGCCGCGTGCCTTTTGCGGATCGCTGGCAACCGCGACAGGCAACATGCACTTGTCCTCGCCTCGCGAATAGCCGAGCGAACCGATCACTTCGAGCTGCTGGCCCAGTTTGCCCATCCCATCACGGGCTGCGGCAAAGTAGGCAGGGCCGCCATCTCCCATGATGACAACGAAGGCTGCGCCCTTGGTTGGCTGAGCGACGCCCTTGGCCACCTCGCCGGCAAAGACCAACTGCTCGGCCAGCATTTGGGCGTAATCGTCCTGACGTTCAAGCTGCAGGTGCACGCCGTGTTTGGCCATCAAGCTGCCGGTGGCCGTCGTGACGTCGCCATTGGCATAGTGAATTGAACTTTCTGCATTCCATGGCAGTACCAGCATGCGCGGTGCGTAACTGCCAAGCGCAGGCTGCAGCGGCGCGGCGGTCGCTTCCTGGACATCGGTAGCTGCGCCCTGCGGCAATGCCATGGTCGGAGGGACAGCGCTATTGCCGGTGGCGGCCATCAGTTTGCCGTTGCCGGTCACGTAGGTATTGATGCCGTACATGGCGCCGCCGACGACAGCAGCGATGAGTAACAGACGTGGGAGTGGCTTGATCATGATAATTCCTTGTTTTTATTGGGGTGGTGCCACGGCCAGTCGGCCGGGCACATTGACAATGCGCGGCCTGAACTTAGCCTGGTGGGAACCACTGGTGCGGCGCCTGGCCATTGCCAGAGGAGTCCTTGCCGGGTGCGGGAGGACGGCCGGCATAACTGCCTTCCACCAGCAGGCGCTTCGCATCGGCGCCCAGCAGAATGGAATCGCCGCGACGTTCCCATTCTTCGATCATCTTCATGGCGTTACCTTCATAGACGCCGTTCTGCAGATCGACCGTGCTGACAAAGCTGTCCGACATGCGCACGAAATCCTCGATCTCGCCGATCTTACTGGCGTAGTCATTGGCCAGGTATTCATTGGCCAGATCGAACATGGCGCGCGCATCCGGGTCACCATTGATGATGCTGCGGGCCGAGGCAATGGCCGAATAAGCCGCATTGGTCATCTGCTGGCGACGCTGCTTGACGTCGATCTCGCGGCGCATGTCCTTGATCAGAAAGCGCGAGATGTCCTGGTACTTGACCAATACGGTGTACAGCAGCTGCATCTTCGACAGCAGATCCTGGTACGTCACGTTCGCTTCCTGCATGCGGCCAGCCTGGCGCGATTCCTCGGCCACGACAATGGTTTTGCCAGCCTTGCTCGCTTCGCGCACCATCAGCAAGGAGGCGGTGCGGATGCCCTCGTTCTTGCTGATCTCTTCCTGGCAGGTGCGGATCATCCCAGCCAGGCGGGCAATGCGATTACCCATATTGGCCAGCTTCTTCTCCAGCTCATCGACATAGTTTTTCATGATGCCAATCGGGTCGATTTCCACGAATACCTGGGTGATTTTGCGCATCAGGCTCTGGTACATATACGAGCCCAAGCGCCAGAAGCGGCGGTCGGTGACCACAAAGCCCAGGGCCAGCGCGGTGGCGCCAAGCACGGTGGCGTAGATCGTGTTTTGCAAAAGCGTGATCAGGAACGGCAGCGCGTGATACAGCACATAGCCACCAGCGCCCAGAATACTGACGCCAACGAGTTGGCCAGTGATGCCTTCAGGGCGCTCCCAGAACGTGCGTGGACGCTGCTGGCGCGCGCCTTGGTCGAGAAGATCGTTCATGACTGCACCCCCTCCAGATACTGATGCAGCTTGACGCGGGCGCCTGACAGGCGGGCGCGCACGGCATCAACCGCACTGGAAAACTCCTGACGCGTGTTGGCCAGGGCCTGCTTTTTCTGCTCGGTTTCGCGCAGCAGTTCACGCGCGCGCTCCTGCTTTGTCGCGAGCTCCTTCTCGATCTGGGCGATCTGGCTTTCGGTTTCTGCGCGCAGGCGTGCGATCTGGCGTGCGCCTTCTTCGGCGTCGGCGTCAAGGTCGGAGGCTTGCGCAGTGCGAGACGTCACCTGCTCGTCTTCGGCCTTTGCCGACTGCAGCGAAAAGCGTTCCTGCTCGGCGTCGAGCAGGCCCAGATGGACATCAATCGCCTGGACAATCTGGGCCAGGGTACGTTGCTGGGTTTTGCGCAGCAGCGCAAAGGCCGAGCGATAGCGGGTGGCCTCGTCCATGGGAATGGCTGCGAGGGCATCAACGGCTTCGGACAAGGCCGAGTAAGCCGTTGGGCGGTTCATGACGAGGGCAAGCAGTTCGGCGCCCAGCGGACTGGTGGCCGGAATCGCTTGCGGCGGCGTGGTT
>JBJMVX010000158.1:0-22674 GCA_045810445.1 Massilia sp. | reverse complement strand
CAGGTCGTCCGTTGCACCGACGCCGATGTGGATCAGCGCGTCGCCCATGTGGGGCATCAAGGTCACTTCGCCGCCATTGCTGCCGGTCCCGGTAATGCTGGACTCGATCATCATGTTATTGGCGCGCAGAACCACCTTGTCCGCGGCCAGGCGACCGTCGCCGCTGTTCGCGCCAGTATGGATGGCGCTGGCGCCAAAAGTGCCCGATAACAGCAACTCGAGCTTGCTGCCCGAATTGGCCGACAACAACAGTGGCTTGTTGATCCAGATGTCGCCTGCCGAATTGATGGTCAATTGGTTGACCGAACTGCCACTGTACTCGGCATTGACGTGGATGGCGCCTGCGTGCGAAACGTCGCCGAGGAACAGCTGGTTCAGGTCCATCCGTGCCAGCCAGGCAGGATCGATCTGCAAGGCCGTGCCGTCGCGAACCGTGGTCAGGTCCAGGTCGCGGGTGCTTGTATAGGTCGTGAAACTGGCACTCGGACGCGTGCCTTGCGACTGGCCGATGTTCCCTTGCAGCTGCATCACGTCGCCCGAGATGGCGATCTGGCTGGCCGAGCTCAGCGTCCAGGTCGCGCCCAGGTCGAAGGTGCCACCTGTCGAATTGAGAAACATGCTGCCTGTGCCGCTATCGGCGGAGGTGCCGATGCCGCCAAACGAAATGTTATTACCCGTCACGCTGAAGTTACCGTTACCACTAGAAACATTGCGCGCGAATTTGACATCGTCATTGCCCTGGATCGTCAGGTTGCCGTCGCGCGTGGTGACGGTGGCGCCCAGTTGCACCTGTTGGCCGCTCAAATTCAGCGCACCGCCACCCGTGTCGAGCGCGCCGTTTGGACTGGTGATGACCATGCCGCTGCCGCTCGCATGATCGGGATGGTTGGCTGTCAGTGTCAACGCGCCGCCGCCAGTGTTGATGGCTGAGCTGACATTGATATTATTGCCCGCCTCCGCAGTCAGGCTGCCCGCCCCCAGTGAAGCATTGATCGGAGCAAGGAAGTTGATGTCGTTGGTCGCCTGCAGTCGGATATTGGTGCCGGGAGAAACCGACTCCAGCGTGCTGGCATTGATCGATACCGAGGACGTCCCCAGATCGAGGAAGTCGTCCACATCGCTTAGAGGTGCATTGCCGCCCGTGGCCACGACGTCGATATTGTAGGGGTCAAGCAGCCAGGTACCAGCATTCACGCGCAGGCCATTGACGTCCAACAGCTTGCCCGAGGTTTCCACTAACCCGCCGCGTCCAGCCAGCGGGCCGCCGCTTGCGGAAATACGCCCCGTGGCGCGCGTGCCCTTCTCGCTCCACAGGACAACCTTGCCGCCATCGCCGCGCAGTGTGGCGTCGGCGCGAATCACGGCGTCTTTGCCGAACAGGGTTTCGAGCGCATTGCGGATGCTGGGATCTTTCCCCTGGTAGCCGCCACCGAGCAGCACGGTGCCGCCGCCGCTGGCGCCGCTAACGTCAATCACGGCATTGCCGGTCACGCCCACCCGCTCGCCCGTAACGCTCACCTGGCCGCCGACGCCGGCCCCCGTGGCGCTGGTCACCGACCCGGCTTCCAGCATGGCGTCGCGGCTGGCGCGCAGCACGACCTGGCCATTGGCGCCCAGTTGCGCGCTATTGGCGTTGACAACGCCGCGCTGGTTGACCAGCGCGCCGTAGATCCCCACCTTGCCACCCTGCGCGATCAGTTGACCGAGGTTGATGGCCTGGTCCGTTGGCGCCGACACCACCACATGCAAATCCGGATTGCTTGAATCGACCAGTTGGACTGTGTGGCCGGCCGCCAGCGCGATCTGGCCCTGTGGCGACGTGATGATGCCGCTATTGGTGATGCCGGACGCGATCAGGAATACTTTGCCGCCAGACGGCGTGGTGATGCTGCCCTGCTGGTCGATGCTGCCGGCAGTTGCGCTGGCCTGGAAGGTGTTTTTACCGGCCAGGAAATCGGCATTCGTCAGACCCAGTGTTGACGCGGTAAGGCCATTGACATCAATGCGCGCGTCACGCCCAAACACGATCCCGTTGGGATTGATCAGGAAGACGTGCCCGTTCGATTGCAGCGCGCCCAGGATGCGGCTGGGGTCCTGACCGACAATCCGGTTGAGCACTGTGCTGTCGCTGCTCTGCTGCAGAAAACGCGTTACCTCGCCGGCGCCGATATTGAAGCTTTGCCAGTTAATGATCGCGTTCGGCGTATTCGTGATCGAGAACACATTGCCCTGCTGGACAAACGTGGCTTGGCCGCTCACGACCTGGGGCGAGGTGGGCGCAGCCTGCAGCGCGCCACAGACGCCGGCAAGCAGCAAGGCGGCGAGCGTGCGCGCCGTGCGTAGCGCCGGCCTGAAGGTATCGGTATGGTTGGTCATCTGTGTCACCTTTAATAGGCAAAGCCCATGCGTACGTGTACCTTGTTGCGATCACCCGTGGCCGCACCGACGTGCAGCACGTGTCCGTAGTCGACTTCCAGGTTGGCCGAATTGCCCATCCCGATACGCAGCCCCAGTCCCGCGCTGCTGGCGCTGGTGCTGGTGATTTCACCCGCCAGGCTCTTGTTGCGGCTACCGGTCGCCGTGTCGACAAAGCCCAGCGCGCGGCATTGCCAACGCGGGTGAGCAGGACAAAGGTTGGGGGTGTACAGCTCCAGGTTCAGCGCCAGACCCGAGTCGGTGGCCAGCACGCGCTCGTCCAGGCCGCGCACCGAGGTACTGCCGCCGATGCCAAATTGCTCGCCCGGCACCAGCGCGTCGCGCGTGTATTGGCCGTTCATCAGCGCGCGCCCCTGCCATTGTTCACCGAACAGGTGGCTGACCGAGACGCCAAAACGCAGCAGCGTGTAGGCGGCCTTGGCGCCGGCGCGGTTGCGAACGAAATCGTCGCTGCCACCACGGTCACCGCCCGGGATGTTTTGCACCAGCGTCAGCGACTGGCCCAGTTCACCGCCACTGATCGGTCGGTTGGCCTGATACCCGATACTGAGCGGATGCACGGTGATGTCGTTGCCGATATTCTGACCGGCGAACAGCACGCTGTTGCGAAAGTCCTTCAGGTCCAGCCCGAACAACAGGCTGGCATCCTGCTCGCCGCGGCGCGGCAACGCGTGGTTGTAGCGCAGGCCGTACACCGCGCCCTTACCGCTTACAGCCAGGTTGAAGACACCGGCGCTGACCGAGCCACTGTCGATGTTGGAATAACTGGCATACAGGTCGACCGCGTCGCCCAGGGCGTACAGCGGAATGTGGTAACCGAGACCATACACGCTCACCTTGCTCGGCTTTTCAACGGTGGTGGTGTACTGGAAGCTGCCGACATGGTCGCGCCCCCATAGATTGGCATGCTGCAGCACCACGCCGGCATGGGTCTTTCCGGTCGCGTCGGTGCCTGTGTTGTCCAGGTTAAGCAGGACCTTCCACGGCTTCTCGTCCGTCACGGCCAGGGCGACGTCGATCTGATCATCGCTGGCTCCATCCTGCAGATTGAGCTTGATCTTGCGCGCGGGGTTTTCATTGGCCAGGCGCAGATTCGCCGATACCTCGTTCAAATTCGGTGTCTTGCCCACTGCGACGGTGGGTAGGCTACGCAGCACATTGGCCTGGTCCACATGCACATTGCCGTTGACCAGGATGCGGCCTACTGTCGCCTGCACCACGTTCAGGCGCACCACGCCCTGATTGAGTTCCTGCTCCGGCAGGCGCACTGTGACGACCTTGTAGCCACGATCATGGTAGAGCGCTTCAAGCGCCTCAAGCGCGCGCTGCACGTCGCCAAAATTGCGCTGCTTGCCAACGAAAGGCGCCACCGCAGCATCCGCCTGGGCGGGCGTGAGCAAGGTATTGCCAACGATTTCGAAACGGCTGATGTCAAAGCGGATGGGGGCGTTGTCAGCGGGAGCGGCGAAGGCGCTGGTAACGGCGAGGGCAAGCAGGGTGGCGGCGATCTGGCGCGCGTGGCGTAGTCTCATGATGTGGGCTCGACGTTGGATGGTGTTCCCTCCGTGGCGCGAACAACAGCCCGGAGGTGCTGATGAATCGAGTCTAGCCGCGTTTCACTTGCACGTCAGCAATTGACGTGCAGAACAAGCAAATATCGAAAAAGCGTTGCGCGAGGGACGCGGATAGATTGCCAATCCGATCACCTCATGCAAAAACGGCATGCTTATTTGCTGTCGAAATTGGTCGCCCCGTCCCAATCAGGTCCAGGCGGATCAAGCAACCAGGTCTCGATGCGGCTCAGGTACAACTGGTACAGGTAGCGTTCGGGATGGGCCGCTGCCAGGGTTGTGATGGCACTGCGCGCCTCATCCCAGCGCCGTGAACGCACCAGCTCCAGCGCCGTGTCCCAGGCGGCCAGTTCCGCCCGTGCGGAGGCGTCCAGGCTGTCCGCAGCGCCCAGTGGTTCGAAAATCGCCACTGGCAGATTCTTGCCCTTAACCCGGACCCGATCGAGCTCGCGGTAGGCAAAGTCGGGCGCTGCCGCGCGCGTTGCGGCGCCCACGGCAATGCCCACGCCATACACCTTCGTAATGCCTTCCAGGCGCGCGCCCAGGTTCACCGCGTCACCCATCACTGTGTAGGCCTGGCGAATGCGGGACCCCATGTCGCCCACATGCATGGTGCCGGTATTGATGCCGATGCCGATTTTCAGCGGTGGCCAGCCACGTGCGATGAACTGGGTGTTCAACCGCGCAGCGCTGTCCTGCATCTTCAGCGCGGTGGCCACCGCGCGGCTGGCATGGTCGGCAAAGGCCACCGGCGCGCCCCAGAAGGCCATCACGGCGTCACCGATATATTTGTCGAGCGTACCCTGGTGGCTGTCGCGTATGTCCACCGACATCACGGTCAGATACTCGTTGATGTATTCGCGCAGCTCCTTCGCTTCCATGTTCTCCGAGATAGTGGTAAAGCCGCGCACATCGACAAACAGCACACTCAACTCGCGGCTTTCGCCCTCCATGTTGTACTGCTCGGGATCGTCCGCCATTTCCGCCACCAGCTCGGGCGCCACATATTGCGAAAAGCGTGACACCAGGGCCTGGCTCTTGCGCACTTCGAAGAAGTAGCCATAGGCGACATTGAGCACGAACAGGGCCACGATTAGCAGCACAATGGTCGCCGCGTTCAGCACCGCACCAAGCTGGTAGTACATGTAGAAATTGAGGGCCACGGCAAGCGCCAGTACCAGGATCGAGAGCGCAATCGAACGCAAAGGTGACAGCAGCGCCAGCGCCACGCTGAGGATCAGGCCAAAGACCAGCGCCTGCAACCCTTCGAGCACGAAGGCACTGGCGGGACGGGCCTTGAAGTTATTGTCCACAATGGACTTGATCATATTGGCGTGCACTTCCACACCCGGATATTCGGCGCTGACCGGTGTCACGCGCAGGTCGTTGATGCCGGGCGCCGTGGTGCCGACCAGGACAATCGCATTTTTCAACACCGCCTCTGGCACGGTGGCGGTCAGCACATCGACGGCCGACACGTAGCGAAACGCGCCACCCAGCGGTCCGCCCTTGCCGCGAAACTGGACGAAGGCCGTCATGCCTTCCCCGACCGGAATCTTGATCTGGCGCTCGGGCAGGAACAAGGTCACGTAATCGACGCCGCCTGCTTCGCGCTCGGCTTCCGATAACTGGTCGACGCTGTGCTCGAATACGGGAAAAATCGCCCTCGCCTTCAGGTACACGGCGGCCGTGGCAAGCGAGAGCGTTGGATAGTAGGCGTCGCCGATCTGATACAGCAGGACCGATTCCCGGATCACGCCGTCGGGGTCAGGCGCCGCCGTGAATATCCCGGCGCCTGCTGCTGCTTGCTGAAGGCGTGGGATATTGGCTTCGTACCCGGTCATGTTATAGGCCAGCAGTTCGCGACCATTGAGACTGTCGACCGTGAACGCGGGCTTGGGCAGCTGTCCCTTCTTGATCTTGTCGGAGACGTTGTAGCCAAGGATGACCGGCTGGCCGCGCATGGCGTCGGCAAACAGGCCGTCGTAATCCATGTTCGGTTTGAGCGCCGCCAGTTGCTCCTGCAGGCCAGGCACGCCGGCCAGCTCCTTGTGCGCCAGTTGTTCTAGCGTAGCGAATCCAGAGGAGGTATCGGGCTCGCTGAACGACACGTCAAAGCCCACGGCACCGACATGATAGTGCTCGGTCAATTGGCGCACCAGATTGGCCTGGACGTCGCGGCTCCAGGGAAAGCGGCCTACCAAGGACAGGCTTTTCTCGTCGATATCAACGATCACGATATGCTTGTCCATGACAGGTTGCTCGATCCGCATGCGCAAGCCAGCCAGAAAGCCATCCATGCGGGCGATGGTGTCGATGCTGCCGAAAATGGCGCCGGTGTTCAGCACCGCCAGCAGTGTGAGGAGCAATCCGAGTCCCCAGCGTCCGCCGTAGCGCGCCAGTGGTTTCTTCCAGCGTTGGGAAATGAGGCGCAGCTTCAAGGCCGGTAGCCGGGGATCAAGCTGTCGTCGATGGCGTCGATCTGGCGTTCGTCCATATTCGAGTGCGCAAAGCTCTCATACACCCTGCGCCGGATGAAAATGTCGAACAGGTCCGGATCGATATGACCATTCAATGCAAACTTGCCCAGGATGTGGAGCGACTCGGACAGCATCTTGCCCTTTTTGTAGGGGCGGTCGCGGGCAGTGAGCGCTTCGAAAATGTCGGCGATGGCCATCACACGCGCCTGCACCGACATCTCGGTCTTGACCAGGCCACGCGGATAGCCCTTGCCGTCCATGCGTTCGTGGTGGCCGCCCGCGTATTCGGGCACGTTGGCCAAGTGCTTGGGCCAGGGCAGCGATTCAAGCATGCGTATCGTGACCACGATATGGTTATTAATCTCCTTGCGCTCGGCGTCAGTGAGCGTACCGAAGCGGATGGTGAGATTGGTCACCTCATCGGCATCGAGGAAGTCGCGCTCGACGCCATCCACGCCAGTCCAGCGGTAGGTCGCGATCTGGCGCACGCGCTCCTGGTCCGCCTGCGGCATACCTTCACTGCCCACATTGGCCCCGCGCAGAAAATCGCGGTCGTCACGCAACTGGGCCAGTTCATTGGCCAGGCGCGCATCGATGGCCGCGACATCACCGCCTGCGCATTTGTCGTTCAGCGCGCGGATCTGGCAGTCGCGCATCAGCACCTCGAAGCGCGTGTCGATGGTGTTGATGCGATCATAAATGGTCTGCATCTTGGTGGCCTTGTCCACCACGTGCACGGGCGTGGTGATCTTGCCGCAATCGTGCAGCAGGCCGGCCAGCCACAGCTCCTTGCGGTCCGCCTCGGTCAGGTGGAAGCCCGCCAGTGGACCAGTGTCGGTCTCGTGCACTGCTTCGGCCAGCATCATGGTCAGCTTGGGTACGAACTGGCAGTGGCGCCCCGTGTAGGGCGATTTTTCATCAATGCCGATGTTGATCAGGTTGACCAGGCCTTCGAGCAGCTGCTGCAGTTGCAGCATCAGGTGCTGGTTGGTGATGGCAACTGCCGCCTGGGCAGCCAGGGCTTCGATGAAGCGCTGGTCGGTCGGGGAAAACGGAACAATCAAGCCGGTCTCGGGCTCCACGGCGTTAATCAGCTGGAGCACACCAACCAGTTCGCCCTCGTGGTCCTTCATCGGCACCGTCAGGATCGATTGCGTGTGGTAGCCAAAGGCTGCGTCGAAAGAGCGCATGCCGGAAAAATTGAAGGCATCGGCCTGGTACACATCGTCGATATTGACCGACTGCCCCGAATTGGCCGCAAACGCTGCCACTGAGGCGTGGTTGGGCCGGTTGTCGTCGTCGAACAGGGGCACCGGCTTGATGTCGATGGCCTTGCCACTGCTGCCGCCCTGGTAGATACCGAGGCTGTCGTTGATCGAGATGTCAAAGCACAGGCTCTGGCCATCCGCACACGGGCGGTACAGCGTGCCACCGTCGGCGTTGGTCATGGCCTTGGCCACTTTCAGGATACGGTCGAGCAGGGTCTCGGTATCGGCGCTGGTGCCCAGGGCAACGCTGACCTCGGTCAGCAGGTCCAGACGCTGGGCGATCTGAAGATGACTTAACGCTTGCATGGTGGGTGCCAGCCTACGATGGAGATTCTCCTGGCCTGCCAGGATCACTTGCCCGCTTGTAATGATTATGAGTGTAACGTCACCCTCTCGTGCTGTACATCACTGCATGAAAAAGCGTGGCAAAAACCAAAAACCCTCGCTCGTGAGCAACGTTTTTACTGCCAGCAAGGTGCAAACCCGCTATGATCGACTGAACGAGATCGCAGCCGATCAGGAGACTCACCATGAAATTTCGGTTTTGGGGCGTGCGCGGGTCCATCCCCTCCCCCGGCCCGCGTACCGTGCGCTATGGCGGCAATACCACCTGCATCGAAGTATGCAGCGACGACGGCACCCTGATCATTCTCGATGCCGGTACCGGCATCTTCGCGCTGGCCCAGGACCTGCTCACGCGCCTGCCCGTGCACGCCCATATCTTCATCACCCACAGCCATTGGGACCACATCCACGGCCTGCCCTTTTTCACGCCCCTGTTCATCCGCGGCAGCCGCGTGCGCCTGCACGGCGCCTTCGACCCGGTGACCGGCAACGGTATTGAACACGTGCTCGGCGTGCAGCTGCAGAACAGTTATTTTCCCGTGAGCGAAGCGCAGATGGACGCCACCATCGAATACCGCACCCTGGCGCTGGGCGAGGCACTGGAAGTGGGTGACGCACGGGTCGACAATGTGCTGATGAACCACCCGGTGACGAACCTGGGATACCGCATCACTTGCCATGGCAAGTCGGTGTTTTTCACAGGCGACCATGAACCGTTCTACAACGCGTATCCCGCGGACGATCCGCGCCATGCGGTCTGCGAGGCCGAGAATGCGGCGCATGAACGCGCCATCGACCAGGCCATGGCCGGTGTCGATGCGCTGATCGTGGACTGCTCCTATACCGTCGCCGAATACCCGGCCAAGCAGGGCTGGGGCCATGGCACCTTCGACGCCGCGCTGGCAATGGCGCGCCGGGTTGGCGCCAAAACCTTGTACTGTACCCATCACGAACCCACCCGCAGCGACGACGAACTGGAAGCCGCATTCGCCGACATGTTGGCGCGCCACACGCCACTGCCCCAGGGATTGAATGTCGTTCTCGCATACGAAGGCCTGGAAGTCGAACTGGCCTGACCTTAACGAAAAGCCGAGTGCCCATGACTGACAACGATACCGCAGCCCGCCTGGCGTTTTTCAAAAAACTCCAGGCCGTCACCACCAAGATTCACGCTACCAGTAATCTCGATGAGATCATGCTCGACCTGGGCATGGACTTCTGCGACCTGTTCAACTGCGACCGCTTCACGCTGTATGCGCTCAATCCCGAGAAGGACCATATCGTCTCCAAGGTGAAGACGGGACTGACCTCGTTTCGCGACCTGAACCTGCGCATTTCGCCAGCCAGTATCGCCGGTTACGTGGCCATGACGCGCCGCACGCTCAATATCGTCGACGTGTATGACGAAGCCGAATTGAAGCGCTATTCGCCCGAGCTGGCCTTCCTGGCGCTGGTGGACCAGCGCACCGGCTACCGCACGCGCGAAATGCTGGTGGCGCCGCTCATATCGGTGCAGAGCAAGGAGCTGCTGGGCGTGGTCCAGTTCATCAACAACCGCAGTGGCGGCCCGTTTTCCGGCGTGTGCCTGGACGGCGTGAAGGAGCTGTGTGAAACGCTGTCGGTGGCCTTCAGCCAGCGCTTGAAACCACCGCAGTTGCCGCGCACCCGGTACGACGGCCTGGTGGCAGAAGCACTCATCTCCGCGCCCGAACTGGAACTGGCCAGCCGCAGCGCGCGCAAGAAGGAACTGGACCTGGAAGATGTGCTGATCCAGGAATTTCAGCAGCGCCCGGCCGCCATCGGGGACTCGCTGTCAAAATTTTTTGGCGTGCCCTACGAGCCGTATCGGGCCGAGCGCATCAAGCCAGTGGAATTGCTGCGTAACCTGAAAGCGCAGTATGTGCAGGAGAACCAGTGGCTGCCGATCGAGGACGGCAAGGACGGCCTGGTGGTGATGGCCACCGACCCCGAACGCGTCACGGCCAGCCGCATCGTCAGCCAGATCTTCCCGAAGGCGAAAATCAGTTACCGGGTTACCACGCGTGGCGAATTTGCGCTCACGGCCGAACAGTTTTTCGGCTCCGCCGTCGACGACGGCAGTTCGGTTGGCGATCTGCTCTCGGGCATGGACAACGAGAGTGAAGATGGCGAAGCGCCGGCCGAAGTGTCGGAAGCTGTCGAAAATGAACTGGTCAAACTGCTCAATAAAATCATCATCGACGCCTACCGCCAGGGCGTATCGGACATCCACATCGAACCGCTGCCGGGCAAGGGCAAGACCGGAATCCGCTTTCGCAAGGATGGCAGCCTAGTACCCTATATCGAGATCCCGGCCAGCTACCGCAGCGCGATGGTGGCGCGCGTGAAGATCATGTGCGACCTCGATATCTCGGAAAAGCGCAAGCCGCAGGACGGCAAAATCAAGTTCAAGAAATACGGCCCCCTGGACATCGAACTGCG
The DNA here is from genome assembly GCA_045810445.1 of Massilia sp. Classification (GTDB taxonomy): domain Bacteria; phylum Pseudomonadota; class Gammaproteobacteria; order Burkholderiales; family Burkholderiaceae_D; genus Telluria_A. Next base: position 12,114 of record JBJMVX010000158.1, on the reverse strand, counting down.
GGTAGCCACCATCCCCTCGGCCGGCGGGGTCGAAGACATCGTGATGCGCATCCTGGCCGCCGGTGAGCCCATCCCGCTGGAGAAGCTTGGCGTGCTGCCGTATAACCTTGAACGCCTCATTGGCGCCATCGAAAAGCCCTACGGCCTGTTTTTTGTGTGCGGCCCCACGGGCTCGGGCAAGACCACCACCCTGCACTCGGTGCTGCACCATCTGAACACGCCAGAGACCAAGATCTGGACTGCCGAAGACCCGGTGGAGATCACCCAGAAGGGTTTGCGCCAGGTGCAGGTCAACCGCAAGGCCGGCCTCGATTTTGCGACCGTCATGCGCTCCTTCCTGCGCGCCGACCCGGACGTGATCATGGTGGGCGAAATGCGCGACAAGGAAACGGTCGGCATGGGCATTGAAGCCTCGCTGACCGGCCACCTGGTATTCGCCACCCTGCACACCAACAGCGCGCCCGAATCCATCGTGCGCCTGCTGGACATGGGCATGGACCCGTTTAATTTTGCCGACGCCCTGCTGGGCATTCTGGCGCAGCGCCTGGCCAAACGCCTGTGCGGCAATTGCAAGCAGGCCTACCACCCGGATGACGCCGAGATCGAACTTATGCTCACCGAGTTCTGCACCGAACTATTGGCCACGGAAGCCTTCCTGGCCGACGCAGCCGCAGGGCGCGCAGCCGTGCTGGCAGGCTGGCACAAACGCTACGCCAACCCCAGCGGCAAGTTCACCCTGTACCGCGCGGTGGGCTGCGCCGAATGCAACAAGGGCTACAAGGGCCGGGTCGGTCTGCACGAATTGATGCTGGGCAGTGACAAGGTCAAGAAACTGCTGCAAGAACACAGCCGCGTTGCGCAATTGCTGGCCGCCGCCTTGGAAGACGGCATGCTGACATTGAAAATGGATGGCATCGAGAAAGTATTGTCGGGCATTACCGATCTGAAAATGGTACGCCAAGTGTGCATCAAATAAGCTTCAGTGTTTGACAGCGGCGCGGCCGCAGGGATACCCTGTCGGTCCGTTCGCTTTTTTTGCACCTGCCCTCCTTTTCCATGCTGCAAGCGCTGCCCTTCCCTGTCCGTGTTGAATGCCCGCCTGGCCTGTGCGTGTGCGAGCGCGAACGCCTGCTGGCCGATCCCCAAGCGGACATGCGCATCCTCATGCTCACCCGCGAGCAGGAAAAGAAATTGATCGAGCGGCTAGAGCGCGTGGACAGCTATGCCCAGCTGCAACACGTTGGCAAACTGATGTACGACCAGCTCGGCATCGAGTTGCGCATTGCGCCGGCCGCCATCGAAGTGCGCACCGTACGCGGCCTGGCGATCCAACTGTCCGAGCTGCCTGGCCTGTGCCGCAAGACGCGCCAGGCGATTCCGGCAGCAATCCGGCGCTGCCTGGAATTGCATCCGGAAATCGTTTACGCCATTCTCGACGCACACGACCTGTTCGGCCAGCCCTAGCCTCTGCCGCGGGTGAGCGGCATCAAGAACACTTGCCATCATTACCACATCATGAAGTTCTCCTTCTTCACGATGATGGGACGCCATGGCAACTCCCAGCAAGTACGACAGCCTGGTCGTCGACGGCGCAATTGCCGCGCCGGCCCTGGAACTGGCGCTGCGCACGGCGCATGCGCGCCAGCGCGACATTGAAGAGATTCTGCTGCAAGACTATCAGCTCTCGGTGTCCCAGCTGGGACAGTCGCTGGCGCACTTTTTCAAGGTTCCCTACGAGCCCTTTCGTGATGCCCGCGTCAAACCGGTCGTGCTGCTCAAACACTTGAAAGCGAAGTACCTCGAGGAAAATCAGTGGCTGCCGCTGGACGAAGACAAGGATGGCTTGCTGGTGATGGCGCTGGACCCGGAGCGCCTGTGCGCCAGCCGCATCGTCAACCAGGTGTTTCCCAAGTCCAGCGTACGCTATTGCGTGAGCACGCGCGCCGACTTCAAGCGAACCCTTGACCAATACTTTGGCACCACCGCGCGCAGCGATGGCAGCTCGCTGCGCGAAGTTCTCTCAGGCATGACCGAAGACAAGGCCAGCGACGAGGCTGGCAAAGTCTCGCAAGCGATCGAGAGTGAACTGGTGAAGTTGGTCAACAAAGTGATCATGGATGCTTATCGCCAGGGCGTGTCGGACATCCATATCGAACCGATGCCAGGCAACGGACGCACAGGCATTCGTTTTCGCAAGGATGGCGTGATGCTGCCCTACATCGACCTGCCTGGCGGTTACCGCAACGCCCTGGTGGCGCGGGTAAAAATCATGTGCGACCTGGACACCTCGGAGCGGCGCAAACCGCAGGACGGCAAAATCAAGTTCAAGCGCTTCGGTCCACTCGATATTGAGCTGCGGGTCGCCACCATCCCGTCGACGGGCGGCGTGGAAGACGTGGTGCTGCGCATCTTGACGGCTGGCGAACCGATACCCCTGGCCCGCCTGGGTGTGCTGCCCGCCAACCTGGCGCGCCTGGTGGCAGCGATAGAAAAACCGTACGGCCTGTTTTTTGTGTGCGGCCCCACGGGTTCAGGCAAGACCACGACCCTGCATTCGCTGCTGCACCATCTGAACACGCCGGAGACCAAGATCTGGACTGCCGAAGACCCCGTCGAAATCACCCAGAAAGGCTTGCGCCAGGTACAGGTCAATCGCAAGGTTGGTCTGGACTTCGCCACTGCCATGCGGGCCTTTCTGCGCGCCGATCCCGACATCATCATGGTGGGCGAAATGCGCGACCGGGAAACGGTCAGTATTGGCATCGAAGCATCGCTTACCGGTCACCTCGTGTTTGCCACCCTGCACACCAATAGCGCGCCGGAATCGATTGTGCGCCTGCTGGACATGGGCATGGACCCTTTCAATTTTGCCGACGCCTTGCTGGGTATCCTGGCGCAGCGCTTGGCGCGACGGCTCTGTCCGCGATGCAAGGTGGCTTACCAGGCGTCTGAAGAAGAAATTGACATGTTGCTGGCCGAGTATTGCAGCGAGCTGCAGCACACAAGGCCGTTTGCCGCCGATGCGCGGCGCGCGCAGCAAGCGATTCTGGAGGACTGGCGTTTGCGGCATGGCGACGCTGCGGGACGCATCACTTTGTATCGGCCTCTGGGCTGTGAAGCTTGCAACAAGGGCTATGCCGGACGACTGGGTCTGCATGAACTGATGATAGGTAGCGACCGGGTCAAGCAACTGCTGCAGGAACACGCGCGTGTGGCGACGCTGCTGGCGGCGGCACTGGAGGATGGGATGCTCACGCTGAAAATGGACGGCATCGAGAAAGTTCTGCAAGGGCTGCTCGATTTCAGGACCGTGCGTCAGGTGTGCATCAAATAAGCTTGTTCACCGAACCAGCAGTTACCCCGTCGCTCTCGCACGCGGGGACTATACAGCGCTTAGCAAGGTATTTCACGGAAACAGAGCTACCCCGTCGTCCTCGCACGCCGGGACTATGCAGCGCTTAGTAAGGTATTTCACTCAACCAGAGTTACCCCGTCGTCCTCGCGCACGCGGGGACCCATGCAGCGCTTAGCTCAGTATGGGTCCCCGCTTTCGCGAGGACGACGGTTGTGGGCATCATCCTCGCGCGCGGTCAGGGTTTTTGTAGGGAATTGTTAGGGCGAAAAAAATGCCGTTCGGCGTGTGCGGAACGGCATTCTTGAAGTGCTGCTGCTTACATGATCTTGGTGCCTATCCACCAGGCCACCGCCGACATGAAAGCCGCCGCCGGAATCGTCAGGAACCACGCCCAAACGATATTGCCCGCCACGCCCCAACGCACGGCCGACATCTTTTGCGCCGAGCCGACGCCGACAATGGCGCCAGTGATGGTATGCGTGGTCGACACCGGCACGCCCAGGAAACTGGACATCAGCAAGGTAATCGCCCCGCCCGTTTCAGCACAGAAGCCACCCACCGGTTTGAGCTTGGTGATCTTCTGGCCCATGGTCTTGACGATGCGCCAGCCACCAAACAGGGTGCCAAAGCTGATCGCCGCGTAGCAGGCGATGATGGCCCATTTCGGTGGCGAAGTAGCATCCTTGGTCATGTGGCCAGAGGCGATCATCAGCATCCAGATAATCCCCAGCGTCTTTTGCGCGTCATTACCACCGTGGCCCAGGCTGTACCCGGCCGCCGACACCAGTTGCAGGCGACGGAACCAGGTGTCGACCTTGCGCGGCGTCGAGCGCACGAACAACCAGGACACCAGCAGCATCATGATCGACCCGAGAATGAAGCCCAGCAGGGGTGCAATCACGATAAAGGCGACGATCATCGTCAGGCCGCCCGGAACCAGCGCGCCCGTGCCTGCCTTAGCGACTGCCGCGCCCACCAGACCGCCAATGAGGGCGTGGGAGGACGAGGATGGTATGCCGTAGTACCAGGTGATCAAATTCCATACAATGGCGCCCACCAGCGCGCCGAAGATGACGTATTGGTCGATGACTTCAGGATGGATGGTCCCCTTGCCAATCGCGCTGGCCACCTTCAGGCCAACCACGAAGATCGCCACGAAGTTGAATACGGCAGCCATGGCGACGGCTGTTTGTGGTTTGAGCACGCCCGTCGACACCACCGTGGCAATCGCATTGGCGGCGTCATGGAAGCCGTTCATGAAGTCGAAAATCAGTGCCAGGCCAATCAACAGCGCCAGCACGTAGATACTGATCTGCAGGCTATTCATTACGCGTTCTCGACGATGATGCCTTCGATGATGTTGGCCACGTCTTCGCAACGGTCGGTGACCGTTTCGAGGATTTCGTAAATGGCCTTCATCTTGATCAGGTTGCGCACATCCGGTTCATCGCGGAACAGCTTGGACATGGCAGCGCGCATCACGTGGTCGGCATCGGACTCGAGGCGGTCGATCTCTTCGCAGATGGCGACGATCTTTTGCGAGTTGTCCATATTGTGCAAGAGCGCGACTGCGGCTTGCACTTTCTCGCAGCAGGCCAGGCACAGTTCTGCCAGACGCTTCGCTTCCGGGGTGACTGCTTTCAGGTCGTACAGCGAAACAGTCTGGGCCGCGTCTTCCATCAGGTCCAGGATGTCATCCATGCGCGTGATCAGCTTGTGGATGTCGTCGCGGTCGATCGGGGTGATGAAGGTCTTGTGCAGCATGTCGACCGTCGCGTAGGTGATCTTGTCGGCTTGCTTCTCGATGCTTTCAATGGCGTGGGTGCGCATTTCCAGATCATCGAAATTGGTCATCAATCCGACCATCTGGTGGGCGCCTTTGACGCACAAATCGGCGTGCTGGTTGAACAGGTCAAAGAATTTGCCCTCGGTGGGCATCAAACGTCCAAACATGGCTTTCTCCGTAAAGCGGGTGATACTGCTGAAGGCTGCCGTTACTGCGGCAGCGTAATGAATTAGTCGCCCTGGTACAGGGCCAGGTTACCGCTGTAATTACCGAACTTCGTGTACTGACCAATCCAGGTCAGGCGCACCGATCCGATTGGGCCGTTACGCTGCTTGCCGATGATGATTTCCGCGGTGCCCTTGTCGGGCGAATCCGGGTTGTACACCTCATCGCGGTACAGGAAGATGATGACGTCCGCATCCTGCTCGATTGCGCCCGATTCGCGCAAGTCGGACATGATGGGCCGTTTGTTCGGACGCTGTTCCAGCGAGCGGTTCAACTGGGACAGGGCAATCACGGGGCAATGCAGCTCCTTGGCCAGGCCTTTCAGGCTACGCGAAATCTCGGAAATCTCCGAGGCGCGGTTATCGCCCGGCTGGCTGCCGGTCATGAGCTGGATGTAGTCGATGATGATCAAGCCTAGCTTGCCGCATTGGCGCGACAGGCGGCGCGAGCGGGCTCGCAACTCGATCGGGTTAAGCGCCGGCGTCTCGTCGATGTAGAGCTGGGCTTCGTTCATTTTCTGGATGGCGTGCGTCAAACGCGGCCAGTCCTCGTCCAGCAGGCGGCCGGTACGCAGGCGGTGCTGGTCAAGCTGGCCCACTGAACCCAGCATACGCATGGCCAGCTGGGCGCCGCCCATCTCCATCGAGAACACGGCTACCGGCAAGCCCGCTTCAATAGCCACGTTTTCACCGATATTGACCGAGAAGGCGGTCTTGCCCATCGAGGGACGACCGGCCACAATCACCAGGTCGCCCGGCTGCAGGCCCGAGGTCATGCGGTCCAGGTCAATGAAGCCGGTGGGCACGCCGGTAATTTCCGACTGGTTGTCGCGGCTATACAGCTCGTCAATGCGCTCGACCACTTGGGTGAGCAGGGGCTGCACCGCCACCCAGCCTTGCGAGCCGCGCGCGCCCTGTTCGGCAATCGCAAAAATCTTGGACTCGGCTTCGTCGAGCATTTGCTTGACTTCCTTGCCCTGGGGATTGAAGGCGTTGCCGGAGATTTCATCGGCCACCGTGATCAGCTTGCGCAGCACGCCGCGGTCGCGCACGATCTCGGCGTAGCGGCGGATGTTGGCCGCGGACGGCGTGTTTTGTGCCATCGCGTTCAGGTACTGCAGGCCGCCCACATCTTCGGCCTTGGCGATGTTCGACAGCGCTTCAAACACGGTGATCACATCGGCCGGTTTGGACGCGTTGATCAGCTTGACGATCTGCTCGAAGATGATGCGGTGGTCGTAGCGGTAAAAATCGTCCGCATGCATCATGTCGGCAATCCGGTCGAACGCGGCGTTATCACGCAGCAAACCACCGATCACAGATTGTTCTGCTTCGATGGAATGGGGCGGAATACGGAGGGCGTCGACTTGCGGATCGGATGGTGCGTTCATGGCGCGAATTATACCTGCTTCGGGTAAAGCTTCTGAATTTTTTGGCTGGAATTTTGGCGTAAAAAAAGCCGGGAAGACCCGGCTTTTTTCGCACTGCGCTACAGGGAAGCTTAAGCAGCTTCGCCTACGACAGCGATGGTGATTTCTACCACAACGTCGGTGTGCAGAGCGACGGCAACAGCGTGCTCGCCGGTCGTTTTCAGCGGGCCGGTAGGCATGCGTACTTGTGCTTTTTCGACAGCGAAACCTTGCTTCGTCAACGCTTCAGCGATGTCGAAGTTGGTCACGGAACCGAACAGACGGCCATCAACGCCCGCTTTTTGTGCGATCGAGATGGTCATGCCGCCCAGCTTTTCGCCTTCGGCTTGCGAAGCGGCCAGCTTGACAGCTGCAGCTTTTTCCAGCTCAGCGCGCTTGACTTCGAATTCTGCCACTGCCGAAGCGGTAGCACGACGAGCCATGCGTTGCGGGATCAGGAAGTTACGTGCGTAACCGTCTTTGACTTTGACGACGTCGCCCAGGTTACCGACGTTCACAACTTTTTCCAACAGAATGATTTGCATATGATTCTCCTAAATTCTGCTGGCGATTAAGCGTGGTGCAGATCGGTGTATGGCAGCAAGGCGAGGTAGCGTGCGCGCTTGATGGCGGTGTCAACCTGGCGCTGGTAGTGCGCCTTGGTGCCGGTCAGGCGTGCTGGCATGATCTTGCCGTTTTCCTGAACGAAGTCTTTCAGGGTGTCGACGTCTTTGTAGTCGACCTGTTCCACGTTTGCTGCGGTGAAGCGGCAGAATTTCTTACGCTTGAACAGTGGGTTCTGTTGTTTGCGCTTTTCTTTAAGCTTGAGCTTGTTCTTGTCGAATTTTTTACCGAATGCCATGTGAGGCTCCTGTATCTAAAAATGTGCGTTCGCTTTAAGCGGCGGCACTGAAATCAATGATGTGAAACACCAGGCTTTTGCTGCTGCGGTTCTTCTTGGCCAGAAATCCCGTGAACTGATGCGTGGCGCCTAATTCGGCCTGGCTGAATCGGCCTGAAATCTCGCCTGCGGCCAGCGCAGGAATTTCAAACTCGACCAACCTGGGCACCCCTGCTTCGACCTGCTGCGAACTGTGCATCAGGGTGGCGGACACAATGGGCACGCCGGCCGGGGTGTAGCGCAAGACATCGCGCTCGCAAATCAGTGCTACGAACTGGAGTTGATTCACCGAGGTGGATGCAACAGGTTCAGGTATTTCCGGGTCAACAATTACGCTGCTGCTGGAGCGGCGGCGGCGGCCGGCGCTTCTGCGCGGTGGCTCTTGGCTGCGTCTTCACGTTGTACCGATTTCATCATCGGCGACGGCGCGGTTTCAGCCTTCTTCATCTTAACGGTGAGGTGACGCAGCACGGCATCATTGAATTTGAACGCGGTTTCGAGTTCCACGAGGGTCTCGTTGTCGCATTCGATGTTCAGGCAGATGTAGTGCGCTTTTGGCAGCTTCTGGATCGAGTAAGCCATCTGACGACGGCCCCAGTCTTCAACACGGTGAACCGAACCGCCGCGCGTGGTAACGCTGGCTTTGTAACGTTCGATCATCGCCGGGACTTGCTCGCTTTGGTCCGGGTGGACGATAAAGACGATTTCATAATGACGCATGCATAACTCCTTAGGGACGTTTAAACAAATGCCCACCTCGGCGTCAAGACGAGTGTGGGAAGGGAAAGCCGGCAATTATAGCGCGAAACTGCCCTGCCTGGCAATCCCCCTTGTTGCCCGCCGCTCAGGGAAGGAAATCCGGGTCGAGAACTTGTTGTTGTGCAAACGGTAGCGTCGCCGGAAAGGCCAGTGATAGGGCGTCCAACGTTGACCGCACTCTGTCATTGCGAAGGCGAGGACGACCGCCAGCGGTCGTTGCGCCCTGCGCTTGCGCGGGCCTATAGCACGCCGCCCCATACAAACGGTGCAGCAATGACCACAGACCTTATGGGTCCTCGCCTTCGCAAGGACAGTGGTATGGCTGCGCAAGCGGGCAAGCTGGGGCTATCGGCTAGCAGGCGAGCAAGGCGCTGGCGCTCCGTCCGCATACGCCGACGCGCCGACGCGAGCAAGGCAATCCCCCTGTTGCCCGTAGCTCAGGGAAGGAAATCCGGGTCGAGAACTTGTTGTTCTGTAAATGGCAAGGTGGCGGGAAAGGCGGTGTGCGCCAGCCCTGTCTGGTGCGCCGCTTCCAGCACAGCCAGGGGATAGTCGCGTTCCAACATGCCAGCGACAAGGCGTCGCAGGCTGGGGCTATCGTCGAACAGGCGAACAATGCGCAGGCGTTGGGTCACCAGCGTGTGATGCCAGCTGGCCGACTTGCGCGCCGGTTGGCATTGACACTTGAGCAAATGGACAACCAGAATTTCCAAGCGATGGCGCAGCGCCCTGTGCTCACTGCGCACGAGATCCTCCAGTTCATCGACCAGCTTTCCTCTATCGAGCTGGGCAAACTGCCCAGCGCGCAAGAGGGCGATTTGATGCCGCAGCCAGAGCACAACATCGTCAGCGTAGGCTGGCCCGGGCAATTCAACACGCTCCATATGGCCTCCTTGAGGATGGTTCGACCACAGCAACTGCAAAAAATTCAGGCAAAACCGCAATTAAACCTTGCATTAGCCGAAATACTGTACAAAAATACAGTCTGTTCATACAAACAGCCCGCCTACCAATGATCAAGCTCACGCCCCGTCAAGAACAAATCCTCAACCTGATCAGGGAGGCAATCGACAACACGGGCTTTCCTCCGACCCGCGCCGAGATCGCCAACGAGCTTGGCTTCAAATCGGCGAATGCCGCCGAGGAGCATTTGCAGGCGCTGGCGCGCAAGGGCGCCATTGAAATTTCGCCGGGCACCTCACGCGGCATTCGCCTCATCGGTGCCAGCGTGGACAGCATTCCCCTTGTGCCGCCTACCCTGATGATGGCCTTGCCGCTTGTCGGTCGCGTCGCTGCCGGTTCCCCCATCCTGGCCCAGGAGCACGTCGAAGCGACTTACAGCGTGGACCCGGCCATGTTCTCGGCCAAGCCCGACTTCCTGCTCAAGGTGCACGGCTGGTCGATGCGCGACGCCGGTATCATGGATGGTGATTTATTGGCCGTCAAAAAGATCGACAGCGCCAAGAATGGCCAGATTGTCGTGGCCCGTATCGGCGAAGACGTCACGGTCAAGCGCTACAAAAAGAGCGGCAGCATCATCGAGCTGCATCCGGAAAACCCGGACTTCAAGGTTATCCGGGTCGATCCGGAAGTCGATGAATTCGCCCTCGAGGGCTTGGCCGTGGGCTTGATGCGCAGCTGGCACTAAGCCATGGCGCAGTTCAGCCTGTTTGGCAGCAGGGAATCCGGCCACACGTACAAGGTCAGGATGCTGCTGTCCATGGCTGGCATCGCCCACCAATACACCGAAATTGATTTGACCCAGCCGCGCGAACAGCGGCCCGAGCCGTTTCGCACGCTGGCCAAGTTCGGCGAGGTGCCCTTGCTGGTGATGGATGGCCAGCCCTTCGTGCAGTCCGATGCCATTTTGCTCCACCTGGCCGAACACGCCGGCTGCTTTGGCGGCGAGTCGCCAGAACGCTTGGCGCGCATGCGTGAGTGGCTATTCTGGGAGGCAAACCGGATCGGTTTTTCATTGCCCAACCTGCGCTACGGTCGGCGCTTTGTCGCTGGCGGACTGGCGAGTGCCGTCGAGGCATTCTTGCGCGCCCGGTTCGATGCCGATATAGCGCGCCTGGAATCGGAACTATCCGATGGCCGCGCCTTCATGCTTGACGACACGCCCACCATTGCCGACCTGGCCCTCAGTGCCTATATGTTCTGGCCCGAGCAGGCGGGCGTGACGCTGCCACCTGCAGTGTCGGCATGGCTGGGGCGCATTGCCAGCCTGCCCGGCTGGCGCCATCCCGACGACATGCCGGCATAGCAGACCAGCAGGGCGCGCTTATTTAATCCGCTTTTTCTCAGCCGCGTCGTTGATGATCTGGTTGTGATTGGCCACATAGGCGTCGGTCGCATCGCGCCAGGCGGCAAAGTCGGCCAAAAACAGTTTGGACGAGACGCGCGCGCTTTCCACGATGCCGGAATAGACGGCGTCCAGGTGCGCAGTCACCGTCGCCATTTCATCCTTGGTCAGCAAATCGACAATATCTTTCGGGATGCGCTTGGTCAGCGGTGCCGCTTCGTTGATGTTGACCACGAAGGCGTTGTAGCACGCTTGCCAGACTTCGACCTTGGCAGCGACCTCATTGATTTCTTCATTTTGCTTGGACATGGACGGAATGCGCGGCACCGGGCAGCGGTATTTGCCGGACGTCAGTTCAGCGCCATCGTACTTGGTCATCCAGTAATCGAGATCGGCCTTGCGCTCTTCGCGCTGCTTCATCATGGCCAGGGCCGCTACCGCTGTCTTGTTGCCTTTGGCAGCAGACTTCTTGAACCAGCTCTCTGCCTTGGCCATATCCACGGCGCCTGCTTCTCCGTACAGATACATTTCACCGAGATGCAATTGGGCCTCGGCATTGCCGCCATTGGCCAGTTTGGTAAAACTTTGCAGCGCTTGCGGATAAGCCTTCTTGGCAAACAGGGCGTTGGCGTCGGCCAGTTCGTCGGCATGGGCGAGCGCGCTCAAGAGCAACGTCAGGCTGAGGATAATTCGTTTCATCGGATGCGCTTTCAGGCTGAGATCGAGTGCAGATGATAAAGCAAATAAGCGCAGCAGTTCAATTGCCGCCCAGTGTGGCGCAACCACCAAAATAGACTTGACGGTCTTGCGGCACGACTACGATACTAGGCAGCACTGTTGCACATAACCAAATATGACAGTTTGACCATCACGCGGCCAGCGCCCGCTGCCGCTCGTCCATTCCAACTACAGGGCCACCATGCGGCGTTTTGAGTTTAATGAAGGCGTTTCCAGCAAGTTCTGGGAGATCGAGCAGATCGCTTGTGATGTCCATGTCCGCTTCGGAAAGATAGGGACTGCGGGGCAAGCCCAGGTCAAGTCGCATCCTGATGAAACCACGGCAGGTGCCGCGCTTGCCAAACTGGTGAAAGAAAAAACAGGCAAGGGGTATGCGGAAGTTGGCGCCAGCGCTGCTGCCGTCCCGGCTGCGGCTCCCAAGGCTCCCAAGGCGGCCACGCCACCAACGCCCGTCAAGCAAGCACCGGTCGAGCCGGCGCCGGCAATAACGGCCGCCAGTGTTGCTGCCCAGCCTGCACCACTGAGCGGCGAGATCGCGCCTTGGCTGGCTACTGGCCCCGTGCTCGAGATGGCCCCGAAAATGCTGCAGCTGGCCATGCCTTCGCGCCGTTTTCCTGGCACCGCTGCTACCCGTGAT
>JBJMVX010000157.1:0-4953 GCA_045810445.1 Massilia sp. | reverse complement strand
GTGTGACGTGCTTGTGACATGAATGCGCACGCGATGGTCATGCCCATGTAACAAGGGCCAGGCAGAATGCTTCCTGTCTGGTCTTTCCTCCTTCACCGCGCCTGTTCAGGCGCGGCTTTTTTTTGTCCGCCGATTGGACAACCCCCTTCGAGCGGGAGCCTCCCGTAAAAAAAGTAACCCCTACACATACTGTCCTTGCGAAAGCGAGGACGACCGCAAGCGGTCGTGCGCCAACGCATGCGTTGGCCCCATTCTGAGTAGGCTCCGTGTTGTTCCTACACCATTCACGCTCGCTATGGGTCCTCGCTTACGCAAGGACAGTGGTGTGGTGGTGGTGGTGGTGGTGGTGGTGGTGGTGGTGGTCGTGGTGGTGGTGGTGGTGGTGGCGGTTCCGGTGCCCGTTCTGGCGGCGCTGCTGCTCGTGCGGCGGAAGCTGGGGGAGAGGGCATCGATATCATTTTGTAATCGTCCCGTCACACCGCATGGCTAGGATGTCGCTTCCCATCCCCATCGAAGGACATCCACGTGAAAACCCGCTGCCTCCTCGCTACGCTTGCCATTCCCCTGTTACTGACTCCAGCCGCTGACGCCGCCGTGCGCCTGATTGCCGTCGGCACCCTGAGCGGCAACACGGTCGACCGTTCCACCACCACTGGCGGTCCGCTCGAAAGCGGCGTCGCCGGCAATCTGTTTGGCGGCATCGGTTCCGGCCTGGCCTATGCGGGTGGCGAAAGCTTCATCGCCGTGCCCGATCGCGGCCCCAACGCCAATGCCTACAACAGCGCGATCGACAACACGACGTCCTACATTCCCCGCTTCCACACGCTGAAAATGACGCTCGCCCCCAGCGCACCCGGCGCCAACCTGCCGTTCACCTTGACCCCAAGCCTGCTTGACACCACACTCCTGTCCAGCCCTCAGCCCCTGTTCTACGGCAGCGGCGCTGGCCTTGGCGTGGGCAATGGCGCTCCTGCCTTGAATGCACAGGACCGCACCTGGTACTTCAGTGGCCGCTCCGACAATGTCGACCCAGCGCGTCCGTCCACCGATTCCATGAATGCCCGCTTCGACCCGGAAGGCGTGCGCGTGTCGAACGATGGCGCCTATGTCTACATCACCGACGAATACGGCCCCTTCGTCTACCAGTTCAATCGCCAGAGCGGCAAGCGCGTGCGCGCCTTCACGCTGCCCATCGAGTTCGCCGTCAATTACGTCAGCCCGCAAGGCGCGGTCGAAATCGCCAACAACCGCATGGGCCGCATCGCCAACAAGGGCATGGAAGGCCTGGCCATCACGCCTGACGGCAAGACCCTGGTCGGCATCATGCAAAGCCCCTTGGCCCAGGACGGCGGCACCGATGGCCGGATCACGCGCATCGTCAGCATCGACATCGCCACGGGCGCCGTGCTGCAATACGCTTACCCCTTGACCAACATCGGGTCATCGAGTTCGCCGAAGTACCCGACCGTGAGCGAAATCGTCGCCATCAACAACCACGAATTCCTGGTCGACGAGCGCGATGGCAAAGGCCTGGGCGACGATTCGAAAGCGGTGCATAAGCAAATCTATCGCATCGACCTGGCCGGCGCCGCGGTGGTCGGTGGCACAAGTGGTGAAGCAGCCCTGGCGCGCTATGCCGTCAACAAGACCCTGTTCCTGGACGTGGTGCAGGCGCTGGCCAGTGCCGGTTACGCGGCCAAGAACATGCCCGCCAAGCTTGAAGGCATGGCCTTCGGCCCCGATGTGGTCATCGACGGCGTGGCCCGCCGCACCCTGTACATCTCGAACGACAATGACTTCATCGGCACCGTGACCGACAGCGGCCATCCCGCCGGCATCGACAACCCGAACACCTTCCTGGTGTTTGCCATTGATGCCCAGGACTTGCCAGGTTTCGTGCGCCAGCCTGTTCGGGCTCAGCTCAAGGCACTGTAAGCTCGCGCCGCCCGGGGGGAGGTCAGGGCGGGCGAATGCGGGTACAATCGCGTTCGCCTTCATTCCTCCCGGTTTCATACACATATGTATTCAAGACGTTTCGCCCTGATCGCCTTCGCCGCCTTGCTGGCCGGCTGCCAGACCACCCCTGCGCCAATCGCTCCCGTCAAACCAGACCCCGTGGTGGTTCCACCGCCGCCTGCAGCGCCGCGCAAGATCAGGATTGGCCTGGCTTTAGGCGGTGGCGCCGCGCGTGGCTTTGCCCATATTGGCGTGATCAAGGCGCTGGAGGCGCAGGGCATTTATCCGGAGATCGTGGTCGGCACCAGCGCCGGCAGCGTGGTCGGCGCCCTGTACGCGGCCGGCAATGACGGCTTTGGTCTGCAGAAAATCGCCATGGAAATGGATGAGGCTACCATTTCCGACTGGGCCATCCCGCTGTTTGGGAAGTCGTCCGGCGTGCTCAAGGGCGAGGCTCTCCAAACCTATGTCAACAAGGCCGTCAAGAATGTCACCATGGAAAAACTGAAGCTGCGCTTCGGTGCCGTGGCCACCGATCTGAACAGCGGCCAACCCATTCTGTTTCAACGTGGCAACACTGGACAGGCCGTGCGCGCCTCCTCGTCGGTGCCCAGCGTGTTCCAGCCGGTGAAGATCGGCGACCATTCCTATGTCGATGGCGGCTTGGTCGCTCCGGTTCCGGTGCGTTTTGTACGCGAAATGGGTGCGGACTTTATTATTGCGGTGAATATTTCAACCCAGACCGACGCCCAGGCAGCTGTCAGCTCGCTCGAAGTGCTGCTGCAAACTTTTGCCATCATGGGCCAGCGCCTGAACCATTACGAGTTGCAGGACGCTGACGTGGTCATCCAGCCAGCGCTGGGCAAAATGGGCGGCAACGATTTTGCGGGCCGCAATCGCGCCATCCTCGCTGGCGAGGAAGCGGCTGCCGTGCTGATGCCGCAAATTAAAGCCAAGCTCAAGGCCCTGCAAGCCAAACCTCTTTGATTCATTTTTCCCTACTTTTTCAGGAATTGCCATGCAAACCAAATCGGTACTGACCGCTGTAGATATCAAGAAAATCGCTGCCGCCGCTGAAGCGGAAGCGCTGGCCAATAATTGGGCGGTTGCCATTGCCATCGTTGATGATGGTGGACACCTGCTGTGGTTCCAGCGCATTGACGGCGTGGCACCGATCTCTTCGCACATCGCGCCAGCCAAGGCCAAGACAGCGGCCCTGGGCCGCCGCGAGACCAAGATCTATGAAGACATCATCAACAATGGCCGCACCGCTTTCCTGAGCGTGCCTTACATCGACGGCATGCTCGAAGGCGGCGTGCCCATCATCGTCGATGGCCAGGTGATCGGCGCGGTGGGTGTGTCGGGCGTGAAATCTGAACAGGATGCCCAAATCGCCAAGGCCGGCATCGCCGCCCTGGTATAGGCATAGGCGTACCGTATCAAGCGCGCAAACAGCGCCGCTGCCTTCACCGGCAGCGGCGCTGTTTTGTTTTCAGGCGTGGATTTCGGGACCGGCAGGGGCGGTCTCCAGCGCATTGCAGCGCTTGAGCCAGTCGGTGAGCGGCGCCATGTCGGTGACGAGGATTTCCGTGCCTTCGATGAAACCGATCTGCACCAGGTTGGCGGCATCGCAACTGAGCTTGTTGACGGTCGGCGAGCCCTTGACCATGCGGTCGTAGGATTTGAAGACCTTGCTCTGCCAGGGGTGGAGCGAGGAATCGTTGAACTTGTTATTTTCGAAATACACCATCACGGAACCATCGAGGTTGCCATAGCCAACCATGCCGGAACCATTCTTGAGCGCGGAGGCGACCGCCTCTTCAGCCTCGGCAATGGGGACGAAGACGGCGGCACGTCCACCCGGGCTGGGACGGTCTATCGGGGTGTCACTGCCAAAAGTACTCATATTCTGTTTCCTGATCGGGTTCTGTGAAATTGTGAAGTCATCATGGCCGAAAAAATCCTGCCACGGCGCGCCGCTGGCGATTGCCGGGAAGACCGCTTTGCGCTATAATTTGGAGGTTTAGCCATTCACACCTATACCGTAGCGACTACCCACCATCCCTCATTCAAAATGACTCCATACCTTGAGCGCAAGTGGCTCGGGATCCATGGTTGTCGGTCTGACGTGGCGCAGCTACGGTAACTTTATCAGGAGTTGCCCTTGCCGCCATTTTTTTCTGGCCCCGCCGTTCCAGCCATTCTAGCGCTCGCAGACGGAACCATCTTTAAAGGTATTTCCATTGGCGCTGCCGGCCACACCACCGGGGAAGTCGTTTTCAATACGTCGATGACCGGCTATCAGGAAATCCTGACCGACCCCAGTTATGCGCGCCAGATGGTGACCCTGACGTATCCGCATATTGGCAATACCGGCATCAACCCGGAAGACGTGGAGTCGGGCAAAGTCCACGCAGCAGGCCTCATCATCCGCGACCTCCCGCTGATGGCATCGAATTTCCGTTCTACCCAATCCCTCCCTGATTACCTGAAAGCCGAAGGCATCGTCGCCATCTCCGGTATCGACACGCGCAAGCTGACCCGCATCCTGCGCGAAAAAGGTGCGCAGGGCGGTGCCATCCTGGTCGGCACCCAGGGCAATGAGCCGTCGGTGACCCAGGCGCTGGAACTGGCGCGCTCCTTCCCGGGCCTGGCCGGCATGGACCTGGCCAAGGTGGTCTCGAGCACCCAGGCTTACGAATTTACCGAAACCGAATGGACCCTGGGCGAAGGCTACGGCAAGCTCGCCAAGGCTGACGCCAAGTTCCACGTGGTGGCCTTCGACTACGGCGTCAAGCGCAATATCCTGCGCATGCTCACCGAGCGCGGTTGCCGCGTCACCGTGCTGCCGGCCCAGTCCAGCGCAGCCGATGTACTGGCACTGAACCCGGATGGCGTGTTCCTGTCCAACGGCCCTGGCGACCCTGAACCATGCGACTACGCGATTGCCGCTACCAAGGCGCTGATCGAGCGCGGCATCCCGACCTTCGGCATCTG
>JBJMVX010000156.1:0-5085 GCA_045810445.1 Massilia sp. | reverse complement strand
GGCTTTTCGCAGGCGATTGCCCCGCACACGAATCAGGAGTTTTGGGGCGTGGACAGCGACGTTGGCGCCTTCCGCGACTTTGTGCAGCGCTATGTCACGGTTAATGGGCGTCAGGCGTCCCCCAAGTTCCTGTACGGCGAATCGTACGGCGCGCCGCGCACGGGTGTGCTGGCTAATTTGCTGGAAGTGGCAGGCGTGCGTCTGACTGGCGTGGTCCTGCAATCGGCCATCATGAACTACAACAGCAATTGCGGCGTCCTCGACCCGGGTACGGTCAGCTGCGCCGGCTATATCCCGACGTATGCGGCAGTGAGCGCGTATCACCAGCTCAGCTTCCCGGTGCCGACTGATTTTACGACTTACATACAACAGGCGCTGGCTTTCACCAGCAGCCAGTACGCGCCGGCGGTAAGCAATTACCTGGTCAGCCACGCACCCGCCCCGCCTTCGGTGCTCTCACAATTGACGTCCTTCACCGGTCTGTCGAGCGCGCAGTGGTCCGCCAATTTCGATATGGGGCCGGATTCTTACCGCGCCATTGTGCTGCCGGGCCGGATGATAGGTCGCTACGATGGCAGGGTGAACGCGGCATCAGGGACCGCCTTGACCGCCGATGGCGACCCCTCGCTCACCTTGATCAACGCGACCTTTGTTGACACTGTGCGCAGCTACATTACAGGCCAGCTGCGTTACAGCGCGGGCAGCACCTATGCGGCGTCGACCGACATCATCAACCGCTGGAATTTCAGCCATGACGGCAGATCGATTCCGGATACGATACCCGACCTGGCAGCGGCGTTGACGATCAACCCGGCCATGAAAGTGGTGGCCATGGGCGGATACTACGACCTGGCCACGCCATTTCATCAGACCGAGCTCGATATGGCCCGCCTGGGCGTGAACCCGAATATCCAGGTGCTTAATTTTGGCGGCGGCCATATGTCCTATCTGGACGACACGGCCAGGCGCGCGCAGCGCGTCACGATGCTCGCCTTGTACAACAGCGAATCGGTGGCACCATGAAAACCTTGATCCTTACCCTGACCATGTTCGCAGCCAGCGCAATGGCGCAACAGCCAGTCATCAACCCTGGCCCATCGCTGCCGCCCGGTTTGCGCACACCTTCCAGCGCGCCGCCCGCCTCGGGTCAGGCGCTGCGCGCCGAAGCGCTGCAGAAATTGAAGAAGCGCTTTGAAGAAGCCGATCTCGATTCCAGCGGCAGTCTCACGCGCGAGGAAGCAGAGCGCGCGGGACTGGGATTCGTGGTGGCGAAATTCGACGAAATCGACACGAGCAAACGCGGCAAGGTCAATTTCGACGAGGTCAGAAAATTCATGCAGCAGCGGCGACGCTGACCGCCACGGTCGGCGCGCCCGTCATCGCCTGAAGCTGGGCCGGGGTCAGGTTGAATACGGCGTGGGGATGGCCCGCTGCGGCCCACACGCTGTCAAAACCGAACAGCTTTTCATCGATCAGGATTACCGAAGGATGCGCGTGGCCGATTGGGCAAACTCCGCCAATGGCGTAGCCGATGCGCTCCTTGACGAAGCGTGCGTCTGCCTTGCCGATGGGGCCAGCAATGGCGGCTACCTTGGCCTCGTCGATGCGGTCCGCGCCGCTGGCGACGACCATCACTGCCACATCATCGGCCAGGCGCCGAAATACGATCGACTTGGCGATTTCGGCGACGTGGCAACCGAGGCTGGCCGCAGCTTCGGCGGAGGTTTTGCCGGTGACAGGCAGCATGACCACGCTCTTGTCGTGGCCAAGTTCGCGCAACAGGGCGGCGACGCGTTGTACGCTCTCTGGCAGTGCTTCTGAAGTATCCATGTAAGGTCGGCGCTTTCGATGAAGGAAGCGTCATGCTACCGCGAAGTGCTGGCCTGTGTGCGCGGCGGTGATAAAATTTACACCAGCGTCAAGACGGCAGCGTGCCGTCCGCCCACCAGAAAGCTGCACATGGAATTCGAGACCCTGCGCGTGACCCTTGAAGAGAACATCGCGACCGTACGCCTGAACCGTCCGGACAAGGTCAACGCGATGAACCTGGCGATGTGGCACGACATCCGCAGCGCCTTCACATGGGTGGACGACACGCCCGAGGCGCGCGTGGCCATCCTGGAAGGCGAGGGCAAGTCCTTCACTTCCGGCATCGACTTGAAGATGATGATGGGGTTGGGGCCACAGATCCAGAATGACTGCGACGGCCGCATGCGCGAGTCGCTCCGGCGCGTGATCCTGGACCTGCAGGACACCCTGACCAGCCTTGAGCGCTGCCGCAAGCCGGTGCTGGCGGCCATCCACGGCGCCTGCATTGGCGGAGGCATCGATTTGATCAGCTGCGCCGACATGCGCTACTGCGCCAGCGATGCTTGGTTCTCGATCAAGGAAATTGATATCGGCATGGTGGCCGATGTGGGCACGCTGCAGCGCCTTCCGCGCCTGATCGGAGACGGCATGGCGCGTGAGCTGGCTTACACCGGCCGCAGTTTTGACGCCGCCGAGGCGCGCGCCATGGGGCTGGTCAACCGCGTGTTCGATTCGCGTGAAGCGATGCAGGAAGGCGTGCGCGAGATCGCGCATGCCATCGCTGCCAAGTCGCCACTGTCGATTCGCGGCAGCAAGGAGATGATCAATTATGCGCGCGACCACACTGTGGCCGACGGCCTCAATTACGTCGCTACCTGGAACGCGGCGATGCTGATGTCCGATGATTTGCAAAAGGCGATGATGGCCAACATGGCCAAGCAGCCGCCCGTGTTCAAGGATTGAGGCTTACTGGGCGTCGCTTGTCAGCAGCACGGTGGTGACGCTGCCATCGGCGGCAATGATGACTTGATACAGGCGGTCGAATTCATCGTCACCCATCGGCGTTGCTGTACCTCCTAGCAGCTTGACCAGCTCGGGCACTGTGTTGGAGTGACCAATGAGGAGCACCGGCGCCGTGGCTGCCTTGATCTTCTCGATGACCAGGGCCGGTTTGCCCGCGTCGTACAACTGTACCTGCAGGCCTGCCTGGGCGGCCGTCACCATGGCTGTTTGGCGTGTGCGCATGGTATCGGTGCTGAAGACCTGGGTGATGCCCGTATTGCGCAACAGGTGCGCGAGGTGAGCGGCTCGCGCCTGGCCCTGGGTCGTCAGGACCGGATCCTTGCCCTCGGCCGCTTTTTCCGCATGGCGGCTGACGTAAATGATGTTGACAGCTGCCTGCACCAGAGTGGGGACTAGCAGGGCGCCTGCCAAAGCGAGTGTAGCGAAGACGCGTGGTCGGATCATGGTGGTGCCTGGTCTGTGGACGGTCGCTATATATACCACGCCAACGGGGCGTCAGCCAAGTTTGCACCAGCACAGTGCAAAATCCTTGGCGCAGTCCTTGCTTAAGTAGGGAATATGCCCCTACCACCCACGCCCCCAACGCGCAATTTGCGTATCGTCGTGGTCAATACTGTCGTCAATGACGGCGATGAACACGACGCAGCGCTGGCCGCCCAGATCCGGCGCGGCAGTGCCTTGCGTATCGGCCTGCTCGAATCAGGCTACGACATCGTCGCTTCGCTGCCGGCCGACCTGTTCCTGCCCGAGCGTATCGCGCAGCTGCAGCCGGACATGATCATCATCGACGCCGAGTCCGACGCACGTGATGTCCTCGAACACATCGTCATCGCCAGTCGCGACGAGCGCCGGCCGATTGTTCTATTTACCGAAGACGACACCACCAGCAGCATGGATGCGGCGATGGCGGCCGGCGTATCGGCCTACATCGTGGCCGGCTTGCAGGCCGAACGCATCAAACCCGTGCTCAACGTGGCGCTGGCGCGCTTTCGGCAGGAGCAAAAGCTGCTGGCGGAACTGCACGAGACACGCCACAAGCTGGCAGAACGCAAGATCATCGACCGCGCCAAAGGCATCTTGATGAACAGTCAGGGCCTGAGCGAAGACCAGGCCTACCAAAAGCTGCGCAGCATGGCGATGAACAAGAACCTCAAGTTGTCCGAGATTGCCCAGCGCATTCTGGATGTCGAAGATTTGCTCGGATAGCAGGAAATGGAAAGCAGCATGCCCACCACGCCACGGACACTACGCATTGGTTTCATGCCACTGACTGACTGCGCCTCATTGGTGATGGCGGTCGAAAAGGGCTATGACAAAAAATATGGCATCCACATTGCGTTGCAGCGTGAATCGTCCTGGGCCAATTTGCGCGACAAGCTAGGCAACGGCACCCTGGACGCGGCCCACGCGCTGTATGGCATGGTCTACGGCGTCCAACTGGGCATAGGCTGTCAGCAGAAGGACATGGCCGTGCTCATGAATCTGAGCCAAAATGGCCAGGCCATTACGCTGTCGCGCGCCATCGCTGCCGCCAAGGCGGCCGATGGGACGGCACTGGTCAAGGCGCCGCGTTCAGCCTCGCGCCCCTATACCTTCGCCCACACTTTCCCGACCGGGAATCACGCGATGCTGCTGTATTACTGGCTCGCAGCCCACAATATCCACCCACTGCGCGATGTGCGCACGGTGACCGTGCCGCCTGCGCAGATGGTCGCCAGTCTGCGCGAAGGCATGATCGACGGTTTCTGCGTCGGCGAGCCCTGGGGCCAGCGCGCGCTACAAGAGGACATCGGCATCACGGCTGCCACCAGTCAGCAGATCTGGCCCGACCACCCTGGCAAGGTGCTTGGGACAACCGCCAGCTTCGCGCAGCAGGACGCGGATGCGTGCCGCGCCTTGATCGCAGCCGTGCTGGAAGCAGGGAGGTGGCTTGATGCCTCCGAGGCCAACAAGCTGGAAACTGCGGTTGTACTGGCAGGTCCTGCTTACCTCAATTCCACCGCCGCCCTGATTGCGCCGCGCCTTCTTGGTCAGTATGAGGATGGACTGGGCGAAGCCTGGGCAGATTCGAATGCACTGGCCTTTCACCGCAATGGCGCTGTCAACTTTCCCTACCTGTCCGATGGCATGTGGTTCATGACCCAGCACCGGCGCTGGGGATTGGTCAAGGAAGACCCTGACTACCTGGCCATCGCGAGCCGGGTCAACCAGGTGGAGCTGTATCGCGCCGCAGCGCAGATGACGGGAACAGTG
>JBJMVX010000155.1:0-26273 GCA_045810445.1 Massilia sp. | reverse complement strand
GGAACCGGCTTCGCTGTTTCGCCTGTTGCAAAGGCCGCCGAACTGGATGTCCGAAGCCGATACCGACGAATTTCGGCAGGCCACCGAGGAATTTGCCGTGGTGCTCAGCGATGTGTCCTCGCTGCAGGAACGCATCAAGTTGCTGCAGGAAGAACTGGCAGCGCGGGTCGACGAGGAAAATGGGCGCAGCCTGTTTGTGCTGACCATCGTGACCGTGCTGGCGCTGCCCATCAATATCGTGGCCGGTTTGCTGGGGATGAACGTGGGCGGCATTCCGCTGGCCCAGCATCCGCATGGCTTCTGGGTGGTGGTGGGTGTGGTCGTGAGCGTCACGGTGGCCGCCGGTCTGCTGGTGCGGCGTTTGCAGATGCGGCGCTAGCGTGCCAGCGTTCCCAGTACCAGGCTGCGCGCCTGATACTGGGCCAGCAAGCGGTGGTGGGCGTCGCCTGATGCCACGACCACCTTGGTCAAGGCATCAGCCAGCATGCAGGTCGGCGCCACGACCGATACGCTGCCTGCGATATCGATGGCAGCACCGGTGCGTCCGTCCACCAGCGCGCTCACTGTCTGCCCGCCAGACGCGGTGCGCGAAAAATACGACGCCGAGGTAGCCAGGGCCGCGTCTTTCAGCATCAGCGTCATCGCTGGGCGGCCGGGCAGGGCAGGGTCGCGCAGCGTGACCGGTCTTGCCTGGCCCATCACGCGCAGGTCGCCCCCGGCATTGACACAGGCGTCGCGCACACCCATCGCTTGCAAGGCCTCCAGCGCGCAATCGACCGCATAGCCTTTGGCGATCCCACCAAGGTCGATGCATCCCGCCGCCAGCTTGTGCACCTGGCCTGCTTCCCCCATTGCCAGCAAGGCGCTCGCAGGATCGAACTGGACTGGGTCGTGGTCCGTGCCGGGCAGCAGGCCCCAGTGCACCAGGCGCGCCGCAACGCCGATATGGAAGGCACCCGCGCTCTCGGCCTGCATGCGGCAAGCCATCGCCAGCACTGCCCAGGTGGCAGCGTTTATCGTCAGGGTGCTGCCTGGTGCGCTGGCGTTGAAACGCGCAACGTCGCTATCGGGGCCGCGAAAATTCATCAAGCGGTGCACGCGCGCGATGGCAGCGAAAGCCGCCGCATGGCATTGCGTCATTTGCTGGTGGGGCAGGTCGTCGTCGATGGTGATGTCGACCAGCGTTCCCAGCCATGGTTGTGCGCGTCGAGATATGTCGTTCTCCTGAATGTCAATATTGTACTTGCGAATGATAATGCGAACGATTATCATTCGCACTCAATTTCACTTGGTGGAGTCAACATGCAACGAAGGATGTTCTTGAAAACCGGCGCCTGGGCCGGCCTGGGTCTGGGCCTGGCGGCCTGCGGAGGTGGAGGCGGCGAAACGGTGTCGGTCGGAAATCGCTACCGCCAGACCAATCTGGTTGCCAACTCGGCCAAGTATGCGCCGCAGATTGTCGATCCTGCGCTGGTCGACGCCTGGGGCATTGCGATTCGCCCCGCCGGGGCAGGCGGGCACTTCTGGGTGACCGGCATGGGCACCTCGTTTGAATACGTGGGCGATGTGGGCGGCCGCCCCCTGGCAGTGGACGGCCTGGCCAGAGTTGGATTACCGGCCTCGGGCGAGATCAGCGGCGCCGGGAACGGCGTCGTGTATAACGGTGGCAGCAACTTCGTCATCACCCAGGACCATCCACGCGGCGCCATCACAGCCGAAGCCAAGTTCATCTTCGTCGCCGACAATGGGGTGTTGTCAGCCTGGACCGAACGCAAGCTGCCCGACGGGACCTTTGATCGTCCCGCGACAGCGCGCGCCATGGTTGATTACGGCGCCCAGGGCAGTGCATTTTTCGGTCTGGCCATCAATCCCGCGCAGGACAAGCTGTTCGTGGTCGACTTTGGCGCCAACCCCTTGCCCACCTTGCGTATCTTTAACACCAACTTCCAGGAAGAGGCCCTGGCCGGTCGCTTTCCCAACCCCTTCCTCGCACCGGCCGGCTTCAAGGTGGGCGACCTGGTGCCGTTCAACGTGCAGACCATCCAGTACGGCAGCACGAGCTCGGTATTTGTCACCTACGTCAATACCCAGGCCGATCCCGCGCACCCTGGCGAGTTGCTGCCTGCCGAAGAGAGTTCGGGACGTGGCCGTGGTCGCCTGGTCGAGTACTCCCCGACCGGCCAACTGATCGCCATCTGGGACGATAGAGGCGTGCTGAACGGGCCTTGGGGCGTCGTTGCCGCGCCGGCGAATTTCGGCCCGTTTTCGCATCAGCTCCTGGTCAGCAATTTCTCGGACGGGACCATCGTCGGCTTCAATACAGGCAGCAAGCAGGCCACCGAATACCTGCGCGATGCGTCCGGCCAGGTCCTCAAGATCCAGGGCCTGTGGAATATCCTCTTTGGTAACGGCGTCAGTCTGGGCGACAGCAATGCCCTGTATTTTGCCGCCGGTCCGGCTGATGAAACCGACGGTCTGTTTGGCTCCCTGCGATTGGCGTCCTGATGGCGCCCCACTTTTCCCTCATGAATATCATGCATCTACGATCGACGCTGCCTTGCGTCCTAGCCGCCTTGGGCTGCCTGGGCTTTGGCACCAACGCCCACGCCGGCGAAGCCATCTTTACCCATACCTATCTGGCCGAAACCCTGCCCAAGGGGGCGCTGGAAGTGGAGCAATGGGTCACCCAGCGCTCCGGACGCTCGCAAGGCCTTTACCAGTTGAATCAGTTCCGTAGCGAGCTTGAGTACGGTATCAGTGATCGCTGGACAGTCTCACTGTATGCCAACGCTTACCGCGTCAACGCTCGGGACAACAATTCAGTTGCGTCGCGCAACAACTACACGGCCATTGGCGACGGGGATGAAGTCTCGGGCGGCGGTCCCGTCACTGCAGGTCCGTATGTGCCGAACGCGCTGGCCTTGCCGCTGCCCTCGGCCCACTACCGCAAGAGCGGCTTTGACAGCCTGTCGGTCGAATCGATTTATCAGCTCCTCAGTCCCTACAAGGACAGCATGGGCCTGGCCGCCTATGTGGAAGCGACTGCCGGTCCCAAAACGCGGGAGCTGGAATTGAAACTGCTGGCCCAGAAAAATCTGCTCAACGACAAGCTGGTGCTGGCGGCCAATGTGGCAATCGAACTCGAGCGCGAGAAATGGCTGTCCGATACGCCGGAAAAGGAGACCACGCTCACTTTCTCGGGCGGCGCGTCCTACCAGGTGGCAGCCGGCTGGCGGCTGGGTCTGGAAATGCGCAATGAGCGCGTGTGGGAGGGCGGCTACACGCTGGCCGCAGGCAGACGCGACTACGCAGCCTGGTTCGCGGGGCCGACCGCCCACTATGCGGGCCGTGGCTTTTTCGTGACCGCTGGCTATTCGCAGCAGCTGCCGTGGGCCACGGCCTATTCGGCAGCGGCGCGTGATGAATTGGTCGAGCACCGGGTCTACAAGGCTAGCGAAAAGGGCACTGTGCGCGTGCTCGCGGGCTTGTCATTCTGATGCCCATCATCCGACGCTGCGCCAGTGCGGCCGCGATGAGCCTGGCCATGCTCGAGAGCGCGTATGGCGTGCAGTATCACAGCCAGGAGCAGGTGCAGCAATTGCTGTTCCCGGCGGCCAGCAGTTTTCGTGACGTGTCGTTTCTACTCACGCGCGAGCAGCGCGGCGCCATTGAAACGGCGGCCGGGATCAGTGTTGAGCGCCCGCGCGTGCACGTGCTCGAAGCGCGCACGGCCGATCGCTTGCTCGGGTATCTGCTGTTTGATGAAGTGAGCGGCAAAAACGATGTGATCAATTACGCGCTCGCTTTAACTGCCCAGGGCAGCGTGGCGGCCATTGAAATCATGGCCTACCGGGAAACCTATGGCGAGCAGATTCGCACGGAACACTGGCGGCGCCAGTTTGTCGGCAAGTCCAGCCTTGACCCCGTGCGGCTCGATACGGACATCCGCAATATCAGCGGCGCCACGCTCTCCTGCAAGCACGTCACCGACGGCGTGCGGCGCCTGCTGGCCGTGTTTGACACAGCCATACGCAAGCGTTCGTCTTAAGGGCAAAGCAAGTTCAGCCCGGCGCCATTGTCCTTGATGGTGAAGGTGCTGGTGGCCGAGGCGCCCAGGCTGTCCACGGCAGTGATCGTCACGTCAAAGGTGCCGTTCGGGATGTAGGTGCCGCTCTGGTCGATCGGGTTGATGCAGCGATTGCCCTTGGAGCCGAGGGCCACCGTCAGCGTGCTGCCGGTGACCGACACATTGCTCAGTGTCTGGTCGCTGGTGAAGGCGCGATACGGTCCGGTGCCGCCGTAGATATTGAGCACCACGGGATCGGTCGAGTTCTCTGCCACCACCAGTTCGCTTGGCGAGAGGCGCAGCACGGTCGAGGTCTGGTCGACCGTGATCGGCAAGGCCGTGGCCTGGCCGCGCGAATCGACAATGTGGGCCGTGGTGGTGCCCACGTTGAGCAGGTTGATGGTGAAACTGCCACCACTGCTGGCTACCGTCGAGGGGCTCACCGAGGCAATGCTCGGATTGGTCATCGTGATCGTATAGCCTGGAACCCCGCCCGAGACCAGGAAGCGCAAGGCGTCGCCCACATTGCCGGCGGCCGTGCTTGGCAGCAGGGTCACTGGCGTCACGGGTGTGGAGGTGACGGTCAAGTCAATGAAGGTCTGTGCGCCCACTGCATCGAACACGGTCACGCGCGCACTGCCGCTGGCCAGCGAGGTCAGGGTCAGGGTCTGGCCCGAGACACTGGCGGTGACGACGGTCACATCATTGCTGGTGGCGACGTAGGGACCGGTGCCCCCGCCAATGGTGTAGCCGGCGCTGGTCGATGGCGCCATGGTCAGCGGCGTCGGTGCGGTGGTGTAGAGCGCGGTTGGGGTATTGCCGCCACCGCCAGGACCGCCCACCGTCACATCCACCGTCACGAAGGCGCCAACGCTGTCAAAGAACAGGGCCTGGGCCGTGCCGGCTGCGCGTCCGGTCAGGGTAATGACATTGCCGCTCACGCCAGTACCCAGCACGGTCGAATTGCTCGAACTCGACGTATAGGGCGGCTTGCCGCCTCCGATCAGGAAGCTGTCTGCCCCGCCCACGGCAACGGTCAAGGTCGACGGCGCAGTGACGTACAGGCTGGCAGCGCCGACCGAGACAGTAAAGCGTTGCGAGGCGCCGGCTGCGTCCGACACGCTGATCTGGGCGCTGCCGGCGGCAATGCCGGTCACGACGAAATTGCTGTCATCGATGGCAACCTTGGCGACCGCCTGGTCGCTGCTGGTGACGGTATAGGGCGGCAAGCCGCCGCCGATGCTGAACTGCGCCGTGGCGCCTGCAGCCACGGTCACCGCGCTTGGCGCCGTGATGAAGAGGGCAGCGGGCACCACGGGCACGCCGCCATTGCCCACCGTGACGGCAAGCGTCACCGCGGTGCCGGTGGCGTCAGTCACGTTGATCAGGGCAGTGCCGCTGGCCAGACCGTTGATGACGAAGGCAGTACCGTTCAGGGTCACCGAGGCGACCGACGGGTTGCTGCTCGCCGCCGCGTAGGCTGGTGTGCCGCCGCCGACCGCATACGACGCGGACGCGCCGACGGTGAGCGTGACGGCGCCAGGCGCGGTGACAAACAGGGGAGGGGCGGCGTTCGGGCCACTGACCGTAACACTGAAACTGGTGGTGCCGCCCACCGAATCGGTGACGATGACAGTGGCTGCGCCAGGGGCGAGCGCCGTGATCTGCAGGGTGCTGCCACTGTTGGTGGCGCGCAGCACTGCCGGGTTGCTTGACGCTGCCGCATAGCCAGGCGTGCCGCCGACGATCGAATACAAGCCGGTTGTACCGACTGTGTAGGTCAGGGAACTTGGCGCCGTGGTGAACAGGGCGACCGGCACAGTGACGCCGCCATTGCCTACGGTGATCGCCAAGCTTACCGTGGTGCCAGTGGCGTCCGTTACCAGCACTTGCGCCGTGCCAGCTGCCAGGGCGTTCAAGGTGAGGGCGGTGCCGCTGGCTGTTGCCGTGACCACGGACGGATTGCTGCTCGCTGCAGCGTAGGCCGGTTTGCCGCCGCCTACCGTGTACTGGGTGGAGGATCCAACAGCGAGGGTCACTGCGCTGGGTGCCGTGACGAACAGGGCCACTGGCGTGCCGCCGCCACCGGTGCCGATGGTCACGGCCAGGGTGAGCGAGGTGCCCGCGGTATCGGTGACAAAGATCTGGGCATTGCCAGCGGCTAGACCGGTGATATTAATGGCCGTGCCGCTGACAGTTACCGCGACCACGGCGGGGTTGCTGCTGCTGGCCGCGTACGCGGGTTTGCCTCCGCCTACCGTGTACTGGACGCTGGCGCCCACGGCGAGGGTGATGTCGGCTGGTGCCGTGCTGAACAGATTGACGGACGCTGGCGGCGTGCCACCACTGACGGTGGCAGTGACGGAGACCGAGGCGCCCACGGCGTCGGTGATGGTGATGGTGACGGTGCCGTTGGAGACGCCAGTGACGGTGAAACTGGTGCCGCTTGCCGTGACCGTGGCCACATCGCGGTTACTGCTGCTGGCGGTATAGAGTGGGTTGCCCCCGCCAATAGTGTAGGCGGCGCTGGCGCCGGCTGCGAGGGTAATGGTAGCGGGCGCGCTGGTGAACAGGGCTTGGCCCGTTGGCAGGCCAACCGTACCGCCGCCCCCTCCGCAGGCCGAGAGCATGGTGGCTAACGAGAGCCACATGCACATCAGTACAACACGAAACAAAGGGAATGGCGAGGTTGTCCGATTCATGTTTTGCCCGAGATAAATTTTTTCCATTATCGCCGCGAATTGCAATTTGTCCAGTTCCGCAGCCAAAATATGTTGGGCCGCGACATCGTATTGATAGCAGCTCATCGCCTCGGGCGGCGCACGCCAGCGCGCCGTTGCGCTGCTGGCTGAACTAAAACCCCAGCGGCCGCGACATTGGTTCTATAATCAGCCGCATCGAAATTCACCGCTACGGCCCATGACAGACGCATGCGCGCTCCAGTTCGACCACATCGTCAAACGCTACGACCAACGCGAGGTGTTGCGTGGCATCGATCTGCAGGTGCAGGCTGGCGAATGCTTCGGCCTGGTGGGCATGAACGGGGCCGGCAAGACCACGCTGCTCAAATGCCTGCTTGACTTTTTGGTGCCCGATAGCGGCACCATCTCCATCTTTGGTGTTCCCAGCGGTGTGACGGCCGCGCGTGCGCGCCTGGCGTTTCTGCCGGAGCGCTTCATTCCACCTTACTTTTTGACCGGCGCGGAATTCATCCAGTACATGCTAAAGCTCCAGGGCCTGCCCTGGAATGCAGAGGCAGCGGCAGCCATGATGACGGCCCTAGACCTTGATCCTGACGCGCTCAAACGCACGGTGCGCAGCTATTCCAAGGGCATGAACCAGAAGCTGGGGCTGGCCGCCTGCATCCTGGCCGCGCGCGAGCTGTATGTGCTTGACGAGCCCATGAGCGGCCTGGACCCGAAGGCGAGGGCGCTGCTCAAGGTCCAGTTGCGGGCCATTCGCGACAGCGGGCGCACGGTGTTTTTCAGCTCGCACGCGCTGGCCGATGTGGACGAGATCTGCGACCGCATGGCGATCTTGCACGAGGGGCGGCTGCGCTTTGTCGGCACCCCGGCCGAATGTCGGGAAAAGTATCAGGTGGCGACTCTGGAGGCGGCCTACCTGGCTTGCATTGCCGGCCCCGGCTGACGCGCACGCGAAGTCCTACTGCTTAGGGGCATTGTGTGCTTTAATAAACCCGACCACACGACCCAGCCTATCCATGTACCTTGCACATTTTGGCCTGAACCAGTCACCCTTCGGTATCACCCCGAATCCCGAGTTTTTCTATTCCGGCAACCAGCGTGGCGCCATCCTGGAAGCGCTGACCTATGCGGTCACTCACGGCGAAGGCATCGTCAAGGTCACCGGTGAGGTTGGCAGCGGCAAGACCATGTTGTGCCGCATGTTGGAAGGAATGCTGCCCAACCATGTGCTACCCATTTACCTGGTCAATCCGACGCTGGCGCGCGACCAGGTCGGTTACGCAATCGCGGGCGAACTGGGCATCGATGCGGCGGGCAAGCGGCCCGACGAGGTGATCCGCCTGCTGCAAAACGAACTGATCGCCAAGCATACGGCTGGCCAGCAGGTGGTGCTGCTGATCGAGGAGGCGCAAGCGATGCCGCTCGATACGCTGGAAGAAATCCGCCTGTTTTCGAACCTGGAAACAGCCCACCACAAGCTGTTGCAAATCGTGTTGTTCGGTCAACCCGAACTGGACGAGAACCTGGCCCTGCCGCGCATGCGGCAGTTAAAGGAGCGTATCACCCACAGTTTCAAGGTGCCGCCGCTGGAGCCTTCGCTGCTGCCGGAATTTCTCATGTTCCGCATGCGCGCTGCCGGCTATCGCGGGCCCGATGTCTTTACAAAAAAGGCGATGACCTTGCTCTCGTCTGTCTCCGAAGGCATCGTGCGGCGCGTGAGCATCCTCGCTGACAAGGCTTTGCTGGCCGCCTTTGCCGACAATACCCACGCCATCACGGACAAGCATGTGCGCGCCGCCATCCTCGATAGTGAATTTTCCGCCAGCGCCAAGCGCCAGTGGCGCAAACGTCAGCTGATCGCCGGTGGCGCCGTTCTGCTGGCGCTGCTCATCGCTGGCGCCGTGGCCTGGTCGATGCGCTCGGCGCCGGCAGTGGCCACGCCTGCAAGCGCGGCCCCAGCGTCGGTCCAGGCGCCTGCGGGGGCCATGGTCGCGCCCAAGCCTGCCGCAGCGCCGGCGGGGGAAGCGGGCAATGCCCGTACCCGGCGCGCCTTGTTAGGTTCGAAAGACTGGTTGCGCGACCAGGCAGCGGCAAGCTATATCTTGCAGATCGCCTTAGCCGACACGGACCAGCGCAAGCTCGAACGCCTGCTGCGCCGCCTGGACGACGAGGTGGGGCTCGATGCCGTCCATGTCTATCCCACGCGCCTGAACAACGAGCCGCGCCTGGGTGTGCTGTACGCGGTGTATGCCTCGCGCACCGAAGCGCTGGCCATGAAACAGCAGCTGGCGCGCGAGTGGGGTTACCAGCCCCAGTTGCGCACCATTTCCGGCGTGCGCGAGGAAGTTGAGCGCACAAAGGCGGACAGTCTGTGGCCAAAATAGCCGCGCCCTGAGCTTATTTAACATTTCTCCTATGCAGCGTGGCTGATTTCAGGGATTTGGCATTAGAATTGGTCGTAGACAACGTTCCTAACCTTTTGATTGTATTGGGTCTCGATGTTAAAAGTCGCCGCGCCTTTGTCAATATGCGTCTTGCTGGTGGGTTGTGGTGCCCGTCCGGTAGTTCCGTCTCCCAATCATTTGCATCTGCCGCCTGAGCCTGCCAGTAGTGCCATCCCGGCGCCCCTGACGCAAAGCGCGACCCTGTTGCCGCCCAAACCGACGATCAAGGCGGAAACCTATAGTGTGTCTGTGCACAATGTGCCGGTGCAGTCGCTGCTGTTTGCCCTGGCGCGTGACGCCAAGCTCAATGTGGACGTCCACCCTGGTATCACCGGCAACGTCACCCTCAATGCCCTGGACCAGACCATGCCGCAACTGCTGGCGCGCATCGGCAAGCAGGTCGACATGCGCTATGAGCTTGAAGGCGCCAACTTGATCGTGCGGCCCGATACGCCGTATCTGCACAATTACCGCATCGATTATGTGAACATGGTGCGCGACTCCTCGAGCAGCAGCAATATCGCCACCCAGATTTCCACCACCGGCACCTCGTCGTCCGGCGCCGGCGGGGCTGGCGGCAATAATTCAACCACCTCGGTGTCGAATACCTCGAACAACCGCTTCTGGACCACCCTGGTGGAGAACATCAAGGACACCCTGCGCGAGACCGACAAGGTCGTCGGTGAGGCAGCCGCCACGCCGCCTCCAGTGGCGGTGGCCGCGCCAGAAGCGAGCAGCGCTGACGGCACCACGCCGCGTCCCAAGTCGGCCCAGTTGAACGCCGGACCGACTGTCGCGCCAGTGAACTACCGGGAGGCGGCCTCCGTGATTGCCAATCCGGAAACGGGTCTCATTGCCGTGCGCGCCACGAGCCGCCAGCACGAGAAAATCCAGGAGTTTCTCGACCTGGTGATGTCGAGCGCGCGCCGCCAGGTGCTCATCGAAGCGACCGTCATTGAAGTGCAGCTCAATGACAATTACCAGCAGGGCATCAACTGGTCCAGCCTGCGCACCAGCGCCACCCAGGGCCTGAGCCTCACGCAAGGCCAGGTGGGCACCAATCCGCTGCCGACCAATGTTTCGCCCGGCGTGACCCCAGGCGTGTTCGTGATGAACTATTTAAAGCCCCTGACCTCGATTGGCAATCTGACGGCGACAGTGCAACTGCTCGAATCGTTTGGCAAGGTCAAGGTCCTGTCGAGCCCAAAGATCAGCGTGCTCAATAACCAGACGGCGCTGCTCAAGGTGGTCGACAACAAGGTGTATTTCACCATTACCGCCACCACCACGCCCGGCTCGCTCGGTACACCGGGCACCTCGACCTATACCTCGGAGCTGCACACGGTGCCAGTTGGTTTCGTCATGAGTGTCACGCCCCAGATTGCCCAATCCGACGAAGTCACGCTCAATGTGCGGCCCACCATTTCGCGCATCGTCGGCTTTGTGCAGGACCCCAGTCCGGCGCTCGCTGCCGCGGCCGTGGTGAGCAATGTGCCGGTGATCCAGACCCGGGAAATGGAGTCGGTGCTGCGTGTGACGAGCGGCAATATCGCTGTCATGGGCGGCCTGATGCAAGACACGGTCGACAATCTCAAGGACGGCGTGCCACTGCTCAGCCGCATTCCCGGTATCGGCAATGCCTTCGGCTACCGCAATGAAACCACCAGTAAATCGGAGCTGGTCATTTTCATCCGCCCGGTGGTCATCAAGGAGGCGAGCGTGGACGGCGACTACAAGGACTTCCGCAATTTTCTGCCGGATAACACGCCTTTGGGCGCGGCGCCCTACACCGAGCCAGCGCGCGCGCCTGCGCAGGGGAGGGCGACCAAATGAGTTTGCTGATGCAAGCCTTGCGCAAGGCGGAATCGGCCAAGAAGGCCCAGGGTCCCGACGCGCCAGCGCCTGCGGATGCTGCAGGTCCGACCTCGGCCGCAGTGCCCGCCGTCGAGGCCGCCGCGCCTGCCAGCATGAGCGAATTGACGTTGGAAAAGCTCGAGCCCACGCGCGAGCAGATCGCCGATGCCGAAAAAGCCGCAGCGGAAGCTGCCGCAGCGGTAGACGCCGACGCGCTGGAATCGTATGCGGCCGCGCCGAGCGGGCCGGTGGTGGCAGAGCGCAGTACGCCGCCTGCAGCGCAAACGCCCGAGCCGGTCGATTATTTTTCGGGCGAGACACCGCCAGCGCGCACGCCCTATATTCCCCCGGCCGATCCGGTCCCTGCGGTCGTCATCGAGAAGCCGGCGCCGCCTGCCACGCCGGAGCCTGCGCCAGCGGCGACCTCTGCGCGCCTGAAGACCGGCACTGACGCCCAGCAAGCGATGAACAACGCCAACCAGGCAGCCCAGGCACGTCAGGCTGCCGGGACCGTGTTCGCGTCCAAGCAGCGCGCGCGCAATCGCCGTCCCTTGATCATTGGCGCAGTCGGCTTGCTGCTGCTCAGCGCTGCCGGCGCCTATGGTTACTACCAGTACATGCGCCTGGCCAGTCCTGCGCCGTTCGCCCAGGCGGTCCCGGTTAATGTTCCAGGACCGGTCCCGGTCCCGGTCGCTGCCGCCCCAGGTGTGACGACCGACCCGGCTGTGGCGGCAACTGCCGATGGCCTGGCGCCTGCCGTGTCTGCCGAGCCGGCTCAGGCTCTCCCCAAGGCGAGCTTGCCAGCCAAACCTGCCGTTGCCGCCAAGCCCGCTGTAGTCAGTGGGCCGGTCGAAGCAAGCGAGGCCCAGCCACGTCGCGTTGCGAGCAGGCCAGCGCCGCGCCAGGCTGCCATCCCGGCCAGCGAAGCGCGGGCGGCAGCATCCATTGCATTGGTGCGCAGTGAAGGCACGCGGCAGATCAGCCCTGTGCTGGCCAATGCCTACAAGGCCTTCATTGCCGGCGACAGCGCCGCGGCGCGCAGCCAGTACCAGCGCGTCTTGCAAAGCGAACCCGATAACCGTGATGCCCTGCTGGGGATGGCAGCCATTGCCGTGAACCGTGGCCAGGCTGCTGAAGCAGGGTCCTTCTATGCGCGCTTGCTGGAGCTCGACCCGACCGACGCGGAGGCGGCGGCCGGCCTGGCCAGCGTCGAGCGCAGTGATCCGGCCCAGTCGGAAAGCCGACTCAAGAAAGTACTGGCGGCCAGTCCGCAAAACGGGGCTGCGCTGTTCGCCCTTGGCAATGTGTATGCCCAGCAGGCGCGCTGGCCCGAAGCCCAGCAATCATTCTTCAGTGCCTTTGGCGTGGCGCCCACCAATGCCGACTATGCCTTCAATCTGGCAGTCAGCCTGGACAAACTGAACCAGAAAAAGCTTGCGCTCGACTACTACCAGCGCACGCTGCAACTGGCCCAGCAAGGTCCGGCCAACGTCAACCAGGCCGTGGTGAAGGAACGCATCCGCCTGCTGCAGCAAGAAGCTGCTGCGGCGCCACGCTAGCGCCCGTTTGGCGGCTGGACCGCTCCCACAGATCGAACAACGAAACGGACTCATGGCCGAAAAACCGAAACTCCCGCTAGGTACCTTACTGATACAGAAGCACGTGATCAGTGAAGACCAGTTGCGCATCGCGCTGATCGAACAGAAACATAGCGGCATGCCGCTGGGGAAGATGCTGATCAGCCTGGGCTTTGTCACCGAGGCCACGGTGCGCGAGGCGCTCAGCGAAAACCTGAACCAGCAAAGTACCGACATGGCGAACATGTCGGTGGACGCCGCCGCCATCAAGCTGATCCCGAAAGACATGGCCAAGCGCTATGTGGTGTTCCCCATGATGTACGACAAGGTCGCCAGCACGCTCTCGCTGGCCATGGCCGACACGACCAATATCGTTGCGCTTGACCAGATCAGCGCCATGCTGGGCAAGGACATCACGGTGTTGCCCATGCTGGCGGGCGAATCGGAAATCACGCGTGCCACCGACCAGTACTACGGCTTTGAGCTCTCGATTGACGGCATCCTGAACGAAATCGAAACTGGCCAGGTCAATTACCAGAGCATGCAGTCGGTGTCGGACGAATACAGCCAGCCGATTGTGCGCCTGATGGACGCGCTGCTGGTGGACGCGGTGCAGCACAATGCCTCGGACATTCACTTCGAGCCGGAAGAATTTTTCCTGCGCATACGCTACCGCATCGACGGCATCCTGCGCCAGATCCGCAGCCTGCACAAAACCTATTGGCCGGCCATGGCGGTGCGCCTGAAGGTGATGAGCAATATGAACATCGCGGAAAACCGCGCGCCCCAGGACGGCCGTATCTCGATTGGTTTTTCCGGGCGCCAGATCGACTTTCGTACCGCCTCCCAGCCCACCACCCACGGCGAAAACTTCGTGCTGCGTATCCTGGACCGGCAAAAGGGCATTGTGCCGCTCGACGGCCTGGGCTTGATGGACGACGAGCTCACGCTTTTGAAGCTGATGCTGGCCCGTCCCGAAGGCATCATCCTGGTCACGGGACCTACCGGTAGCGGCAAGACCACCACCTTGTATTCGATCCTCAATCATATCAATACCGACAGCGTGAACATCATGACGCTGGAGGATCCGGTCGAGTATCCGATGAGTATGATCCGCCAGACCTCGGTCAACGAATCTGCCAAGATGGGCTTTGCCAGCGGCATCCGCTCCATGATGCGCCAGGATCCGGACGTGATCCTGATCGGCGAGATCCGCGACAAGGAAACTGCCGAGATGGCGTTTTCCGCCGCCATGACGGGCCACCAGGTGTATTCCACCTTGCACACCAACTCGGCCGTGGGCGCCATTCCGCGCCTGCTCGACATTGGCATCCTGCCCGACATCATGTCCGGCAACATCATTGGCGTGGTGGCCCAGCGCCTGATACGCCGTTTGTGCGTGGCCTGCAAGGAGCCCTTCGAGGCGGACGAAGTTGAGCGGCGCCTCTTGGGCCTCTCGGAGAACCATCCGAACGTGACGATCCACCGCGCCAAAGGCTGCAATAAATGCGCCTACCAGGGTTACAAGGGCCGCATCTCGATTGTCGAAATGCTCAAGATGAATACCGAGCTGGACGACCTGATCGCGCGCCGTGCCACCACCAGTGAAATCAAGCGCAAGGCCGTCTCCATGGGCTTTCGCCCGCTGGTGGAAGACGCGGTGCGGCGGGTGCTCGATGGCTCCACCTCGCTCGACGAAATTTCGCGGGTGGTCGATCTGACTGACAGGCTGATGTAATGGCGCTGTACGCGTATTCGTCGATGAACCCCGCTGGCAAGATTGTCAACGGGGTGATCGATGCGGCCAATCAACCGGATCTGGAACTGCGTCTGCGGCGCATGGAACTGGACCTGATCGATTGCAAGCCGGCTGGCCAGCGCAGCTTTACCTTTGGCCAGCGCAAGGTCACGCGCAAGGACTTGATCAATTTCTGTTTTCACATGGAGCAGCTGACCGCCGCGGGCGTGTCGGTGCTCGAAGGCTTGACCGATTTGCGCGACAGCCTGGACCATCCGCGCTTTCGCGAGATTGTCGCTGACATGATTGAAGACATCGAAGGCGGCTCGCAATTGTCCGAAGCCATGCAGCGCCACCCGACCGTGTTTGACCGCGCCTTCAGCAGCCTGATCACCGCGGGCGAGCAGAGTGGCCGCCTGTCGGACGTGTTCAAGAGCCTGTCCGAAAGCCTCAAGTGGCAGGACGAGCTGGCCTCGCAGACCAAGAAAATCATGATGTACCCGGCCTTTGTGGGCACCATCGTGCTGGGCGTGACGGTCTTCCTGATGATTTACCTGGTGCCGCAACTGACCGGCTTCATCAAGAACATGGGGCAGGAGTTGCCCTTCCATACCAGGGCCCTGATTTTCGTGTCCAACCTGTTCATCAACTACTGGTACATGATCATCATCATTCCGGTAGCCATCGTGGTGGTGCTGGTGGTGGCGATCAAGCGCAATGCGCGTGCCCGTTTTCTCAAGGACCAGTACATCCTGCGCATTCCCGTCATCGGCCAGGTGCTGCACAAGATCATCCTGGCCCGTTTCGTGACGTTTTTTGCGCTGATGTACGCTTCGGGCATCACCATTCTCGATTGCATTCGCCTCTCCGAAGGCATCGTCAACAACCAGTATGTGGCCTTGGGACTGCGCCAGGTGCGTCAACTCATTTCCGAGGGTCAAGGCGTCACTGCCGCCTTCCAGACCACCAATATGTTTCCGCCGCTGGTAATCCGCATGTTAAAGGTGGGGGAAGCGACCGGCGCGCTCGACAATGCGCTGCGCAACGTGGGCTACTTCTACAACCGCGATATTGAAGAAATGATACAGCGCGTGCAATCGCTGATTGAACCGGTGATGACGGTGGTGATGGGCCTGCTGCTGGGATGGATCATGCTCTCGGTGCTGGGGCCGATCTACGACACGATCAGCAAGATCAAGACCTGATGCGATAAGGGGCGCCGTGCAAAAGCAGCTGTTTTATTTAAACAATCAAGAACTGGTAGCCTACGCATGGGAGGCCAAGCAACTGACACGCCTGGCCAGTTTTGACAATGACGAGGCGGGACGGGAGCAGTTTGCCGGCTACCTCGATGGCGCGCCCCAGGTGCCATCCTACCTGCTGGTGGACGTCATCGAGGAAGACTTCCAGCGCGACACCACACCCCACGTCACCGGCAAGGGACGCGCCGCCCTGGTCGAGCGCAAGCTGTCTCAGCTGTATCGCGATACGCCGTTTCGCCACGCCTCCCTGCAAGGGCGCGACAAGGAAGGTCGCAAGGACGATCGCTACCTGTTCAATGCGCTGACCAATCCCGACTTGCCGCGCACCTGGCTGGCCATCCTGGCCAAGTATGCGGTGCCGCTGGCCGGCATGTATTCACTGGCCTCGCTGGGCCAGCAATTGTTCGACCGGCTCAAGCTCACGTCCAAGGCGGTGCTGCTGGTGACCCATCAGTCGAGTGGCCTGCGCCAGAGTTTTTTCCACGAAGGGGCGCTGCGCTTTTCGCGCCTGACGCCACTGTTCGACCATGCTCCCGAACGGCTGGCCGAAACCTTTCGCACCGAATCGGCCAAGACGCGCCAATTTATGGCCAGCACCCGTTTGCTCGCGCGCGGGGTCCAGGTCGAACTGGTGTTGTTGGCCAGCGCAGACAATATCAAGGCGCTCGCCCCTGAGCTGGTCGACAATGCCGACGTCCATTACGCCCCCCTCACCCTCGATGAGGCGCGCGAGCAGTTGCGCGTTGGCCTGTTCGATACCAGCGGCGAATGCAATCCCATGTATCTGGCGCTGCTGGCCACGGCCAGCCCGGCCAGCCATTTTCACCTGCGCGACCAGAAGCACTTCCACAGCCTGCTGCGCCTGCGCCAGATGCTCTATGCCGCCAGCGGCGTGGTGGCGCTTGCCGCCGTGGCCTGGACCATCGTTGACGTGCTGACCATCCTGGAACTGCGGCGCGAAGCCGTGCGCCTCGAAAGCGAGACGGCGGCCACCGAACTGCGCCTCAATGCCGTGGTCAAGGACATGCCGGTGACCCAGGTCACGCCGCACAATATGCGCGCCACGGTGAATCTGGAAGCGATGGTCAGCCAGAACGTGCCACTGCCCAATGTACAGGTGGCCGAACTGAGCACGGTGCTCAATAATCTGCCGCAAATCAAGCTGAAAAAACTGCAGTGGCAGGTGCTCGATCCGGCAGTCGCCCTGGCGCCGCCAGATCCGGCCGGCGCCGCGCCGCTGGCGCCGCCACCGCCGGGTGACTTCCCGCCGCCGCCTGCCCTGGTGGGCATTCCCGACCGGACCGGACAGAGCCTGTTATTGGAGGGGGAAATTGCCCCTTTCAAGGGGGACTACCGCGCGGCCATCGATGCCGTCAACCAGCTGGTGACCCAGATGAACCGCAATCCGAAGGTGCGTGCCGAAGTGACCCAGCCAGTGCTGGACACCCGTCCGACGGTGCGCATGCAAAGTACGGTTGGCGCGCGCGACGCCGATGCCAGCGCGCAGTTCGCCCTGAAAATTACCTGGAAGCCGTAGATGGAAGCGAACACCACAGCCCCTCAGAACCGCCCCGGTACTGCCCGTCCGGGAGCACCGGCCGCGCCAGCGCCAGCGCCGGCCAAACCGAAGGGGCCAATTGCCGAGGCCTACACCTTCCGCAAACAGGGCTTGCCGCGTGTGCGCAAGGCCTTGACGGTGTTCGGCGTCTGCTTGGGTCTGAGCATTGCACTGGTTTCCTTCGGGCGCGTCATTCTGTACAAGACGGCGCCGGGGACCCAGCAGGCGCAGCAAAAGCAGCTCAGCGCGCGCGAACGCTACAACCAGGCCGAAGCCGAACGCATCGAAATTCGGGACTTCCTGCCCAAATTTGAACAGTTGCGCAAGCGCGGCTTTGTGGGAGCGGAAAACCGTCTGGCCATGCTCGAAGCCATCAAGGCGATCCAGCAGCAACGCAAACTGCTGTCGATTGACTACGACTTCTCGCCCCAGCAGGTGGTGGCGGTGGACGCCGCCCTGTTGGCCTCGCCGCTGGAATTGCATTCGACCAGCGTGCACCTGCGCATGGACATGCTGCACGAAATGGATCTGTTCAACTTCCTGCAGGACTTGAAAGCGCGCGGCTTTTTTGCGGTCAAGGATTGTCTGGTCACCGCGCTCGACACGAGCGGCGGCGATGAATTCACGCCCCGCCTGACGGCCGAATGCACGCTGCACTGGCTGACCATCGGCGAGCCGCCCGCCGATCCGGCCGCGCCTGTTCCACCGGCCGCTGTCCAGGGCACGCCATGAAAGCGGCCCGCATTCTGGTCCTTGGGACCCTGTTGGGCGCGGCCGGCAGCACGCTCGCCCAGGAAATCGGTCGTGTCTTTACCACCCCAGCCGAGCGTGCCGTGCTCGAGCAGATTCGGGCCGGCGGCAAGGGCAGGCCCGAAACGGGGGCCTATGTAGCGCCGCCACCGCCGCCAGTCGAAGGCGAGCAGGTGCTCGAAGTGAGCGGGGTGGTCACGCGCAGCGGTTCAGGGCGCGCCACCACCTTCATCGACGCCCAGTCGTATAACCAGAATGCCCGCTTGGACAGTGGCGTGGCCATAGCGCGCGGCAGTAGCGGCAGCGATATCACGCTCACACTGCACAATGGGAAAAAGGTGGTGGTCAAGGCTGGCCAGCAGATCGATGCCGTCTCGGGCAAATTGATCGAAGGCTCGCAATCGGGGGCGCTGCGCATCACGCGCGGGCGCCACTAGTGCGGGGTGCGTGAGGCCAGTGCCGCCCGTTCCAGGACGGTGGTGATGGTCGGGTGGCTGAGCATGTCGTCAAAATACACGGCGCCGCCCGTGTTGCGCACGTCGTCGATGAAGATGGTGGTGCCAAGCAGCGGTCTCCCATTGGCATTGTTCAGTTCAAAGCCCGCCGGTTGCGAGCGCGGCGTGCCATTGCTGTTGTAGGAGCTCAAGCCGTTCGGTCCGTGGGAGATGAGTACGTAAGCGGCCCCTGTGGATAAGGGTGGTGGCGTGGGCGCACCTGCCCAGGCCGGTGCCGGCTGGTTAAGCCAGTTACCGGCGCGGTCTTGCACCGCCAAGCCTTTGCCATACAAATAATTGAGGGGATTGCGGCAGGCGGCGCCGGTGCAGGGCGCATTGCAGGCCAGCGCCGCACCGACGGTAGCGTTGGTGGTGCCAGCCGGATCGCACCAACTCATGTTCATCAGCAGCAGCGTGCCGCTGGCCAGCGATGGCTGGACACGGTAACTGATACGGGCGTTCCAGGCGTCGAGGATCTCGTCTTCGGTCAGGCCCAAGGTCACCCAGGGCACCACACCGGTGGACTGGTTGGACGGGTTGCAGGCGCCGCCCGGCGTTGCCGGTTGTTCCACGCCAGCGGTGACGGCGCTGCTGTTATCGGTGCCGAGGGCAGGACAAGGCAGGCGCCGATGGGCTGCCACGAACTCGGCCAGCGCACCGTCAATGCGGGCAAAGCGCGCGGTCATGCTGGTGTCGACCGTCAGCTTGTGTTTGGTATTGCCAAACACGAAGTAGGCGAAGCTGGCCAGGCCGGCGATGATGAGCAGGATGACCACCCCCAGCAACAAGGTGGCGCCGCGCTGCTGCCTAGTTGTGTGCACGCGGTCCAAGATTGGCCCGGTTCAAGACTGTCATGATGGACGGGTGGCTGAGGTAGTCATCAAAATGCGGCCCCGGGACGGGCGGCAGCGGCGGCAGCACGGGCGGGGTGGGATTGTCGTTCAGTAGCGCGTCGCGGTAGGCATTGGCCTGGGTGGCTACCAGCACGATGACCTGGCCATTGAGGTTGGGCGACTCGTTGGTGCCGGCCGGAATGGACCCGGTCTGTGGCAACAGGCCACCGGTGGTATTGAAGGCGCCGCGCCCGCTCGGGCCGTGCGAGATGACGACGTAGGCCGCGCCTGTACCGGCCGGTCGGTTGTTCTGACGCGCGAGAAAGCCGGCCGCGGCATTTTTGCCGTCCCAGACATCGAGCCCTTTGCCGGCCAGGAAATTGGTGGGCGAGGTGCAGTTGGCGTTGCCGGTGCAAGGTGTTACTGGTGTCTTGCAAATACCGGCAGCACCGGTGGCGCCCGTGGACGCCGGATCGCAGTCGCTCATGTTCATCAGCAAGGGCAGCGGCGCGCCCCCTGCCAGCGCAGGGTCGACGCGGTAGGTGAAGCGGCCATTCCAGGGGTCCTGGCCATCCTCTTCGGTCAGGCCCAGGGTGGCCCAGGGCAGCACGCCATTTTGCTGGCTGATGGGATTGCACGTGCCCTTGGGCGTGGCGCTGCCTGGTGGCGGGCCATTCGATAGCGTTTCCAGTCCCGCGCCAAGCGCGCCACTGGCAATGGTGCCGTCGGCCGG
This sequence comes from Massilia sp., assembly GCA_045810445.1. Classification (GTDB taxonomy): domain Bacteria; phylum Pseudomonadota; class Gammaproteobacteria; order Burkholderiales; family Burkholderiaceae_D; genus Telluria_A. The sequence goes on along the minus strand of JBJMVX010000155.1, from coordinate 6,259 downwards.
GCAGGGCAGGCGCTTGTTAATCGCCACGAAGTTGGCCAGGGCGGCGTCGATGGTGTCGAGCTTGGTGCGCGCGGCAAGGCGTTTCTGGCTGTCGAGGATGCCGCTGCTGGCATTGAGCAACAGCGCAGCGGCCACCCCGGCAATGACAAGCACAATGGCCATCTCGATCAGGGTAAAGCCGTGTGCTAAGGCGCGAGACTGTTTTCGCATCCGACGGGACTCCAGGCAGGGTGTGGTTTGATTCTATCAGGAAAATTATTTGGTGCAGAAGTGCACGCTTAAAGTGTGCGATTATGATGCTTTCCACGATAGCGCGGCACACTGTCCCCGTGCCGCCCGAAGCCCGCCCATGCTCAGACAAATCGGACCCATCGCCTATTACACCATGCTCGAAGCGGTGCGCAATCGCCTGATCTGGCTCATTGTGGTGGTGGCGCTGGTGGCTGTGGGCCTGTCCGGTTTTCTCGACAGTCTGGCCATTACCGAAAGCGTGCAGATCCAGGCCGCGCTCATCGCTTCGTTTGCGCGCCTGGCAGTGGTATTCATCCTGGCCACCTTCGTGGTCACCAGCATGACGCGCGAAGCGAACGACAAGGGGCTCGAACTGGTGCTGGCGCTGCCGCTGCCGCGCGCCGTCTACCTGGCCGGCAAACTGGTCGGTTTTGGCGGTGTGGCCTTGCTGCCGGCTTTGCTGCTTGGGCTGCTCATGCTGCTGTTCGCGCCGGCATCTCAAGTGGCGCTGTGGACCGTCTCCCTGTTGTGCGAGTTATGGATTGCAGCCGGTTTCAGCCTGCTGTGCGTGCTCACCTTTCGTAACGTCATGTCGGCCCTCGCGGCGTCCATGGCCTTTTACCTGGGCGCGCGTGCGCTGGCCTCCTTTCAGCTGATGGGTATGGCCCAGGCCAGCGACGGGCGCGCCTCGCACAAGGTGATCGCCAGCGTGTTCGATGTGCTGGGCGCCATTCTGCCGCGCCTGGACCAGTTCACCCAGACCGACTGGCTGGTGTATCACACGGGCACCCTGGCCAGTCTGCCAGCGATCCTGATCCAGACGGCGCTGTGCATGGCCGTGGTGGCCGGGGCTGCGCTGTTTGACCTGTACCGCAAGCCGATCTAAGCATGGCGCACCGTCCACTATCCTCTGTTCCGAAGTCGGCCGTGCTGCTGCTGGTGCTCGGTCTTGGCTTGCAAGTGGCCTGGCATGCGCGCTGGCCTATCGCCAACACGGCGCAAGGCAGGCTGGGCGCGCCCCCGGCGCTGGCAAGCCTGCGCCTGTCTGCGCTGGGCGAACCGATTGCGCTGTCCAAGCTGATGATGCTGTATGTGCAGGCCTTTGACAGCCAGGGCGGCAGCGTGGGTTTTCACAGCCTCGATTACGGCGAATTGACACAGTGGCTCACGCGCGTGTCCGACCTCGATCCCAAGGCCCAGTATCCGCTGTTGGCTGCGAGCCATCTGTATGCCGAAGTGCCGAACGAGGCGCACAAGCGTCAGATGCTCGACTTCGTCTATACGCGTTTCCAGTTGGCGCCCAATTTGCGCTGGCGCGCGCTGGCCCACGCGATTGTGGTGGCCAAACACGAGTTGCATGATCTGCCGCTGGCGCTGCGCTTTGCGCGCGCCTTGCGTGAGCAGGCGACAGGCGCCGAGGTGCCGCATTGGGCGCGCCAGATGGAGGTGTTCGTATTGGAAGACATGAACGAAGTCGAGAGTGCCAAGGTGCTGCTGGGTGGCCTGCTGCAAAGCGGCCAGATCACCGATCCCCACGAACAGCGTTTCCTGTTCGAGCGCCTCAAGGCCCTGTCGGCCAAGGGCAAGGCGCCATGAGCGGCGGCGCCCACATCCTGCTGGTGGAGGACGACGCGGCCTTGCGGACCATGCTGCGTGGCCTGCTCGAGATGAACGACTTCATTGTCAGCGAAGCGGATCGGCGCACGACCGCCATGGATATTCTGCGGGCGAACCCCGCGATCCAGTTGGTGCTGCTCGATTTCGGCTTGCCGCCGCACGCGCATGACCTGACCGAAGGCATCGCCACGCTCAAGGCCATCCAGGCCGAGATCATGACAGCCAAGGTGATCGTGCTGACCGGCCAGGACCAGGAATCGGCGGCCCTGGAAGCGATCCGCGAAGGCGCCTTCGATTTCCTGTCCAAGCCGGCTTCCTACGATGCCATTCTGCGGGCGATTACGCGCGCGCTGCTGTTCCTGCAAAAGGAGGGCGAGCTCAGTCTGGAAGGGGTGACGCGCATTGCAGTTAATGCCCAGGCCGGCGAAGGCTTGAAGGCGATCCGCTCGGACGCGGAAGAGCGGCTGGTGCGCCAGGTGCTGCGCGAGACGGGCTTTAACGTTTTCCAGGCCGCCAAACGGCTCGGTGTGAAGCGCGAAAACGTCTATTACTTCATCAAGAAATTCGGGATCAGCCGTGATGATTGACCAGGTCCACTGGTACCTGATCCTGACCGGCCTGACCATCGGTTCGGTGCTCGCGGCGCTGTGGTACCAGGCGCGCAAGGCAAGCCGCCTGAACCTGGCCTTAATTCGCCTGAACGAGCAACTCGGCTTTGATACCCCGGTGTTCCTGGTGCAGGCCTGGCAGTTGCTGGCGCAGTCGGGCCTGCGCGGCATGGCCTGGCGCCTGGACTGGTTTGGCGTGCCGCGTGATGGCCAGCACGGCCAGCGCACGGGCCGCTGCAGCGAACGCAGCCTGGACGCGGGCGAGATGCGCCTGCACCTGTCCTTCTTTCGCCACGAGGGCCGGGGCGAGCGCCGCTATTTTGAAGAGACGCTCATTGAAACCTTCATGCTGCTGCTGCGCATGGACATGTTGATCAAGTCGAGCAGCACGGATGCGGCGCTGTCGCACATGGCGCGCATGAATTTGTTCCTGCAGCACGACATGAAGAACATCGCCCAGTTCATCCAGCTCATGTCGGACCAACTGGCGACAGTGGCGCCTGGGCGCGAACATAAAGTGCTCGACTACCTGCGCCTGGCCTCGCCCTTGATCCGCCACCGCGCCGACCGCATCGTGCGCGCACTCACCGTTGGTGCCTTGGCGGCCGAGCAGCGCGCGCCAGTGGCTTTGCGCCCTTTGCTGGCCCAGGTGTGTGGCCTGTACGGCTTGCGCTATCAGCTCGATGGTGACGCTGAAGTGGCTTTTGGTGCCGACGCCCTCGAGACCGTGCTGGACAATATTGTCAAAAATTACCATGACCTGGCCGCCCGTGCGGGCGCTGTCGCACCCATGCTGGAACTGGCCATCAGCGAGCAGGCAGCCGAGGTGGAAATCACGCTGCGCGCGCCCGGCGCGCCGCTGCCGCCAGCGCTTGAACGCCTGTTCGAGCCGTTCTGGAGCAGTTCGCCCGAAGGCTTGGGCATCGGGCTGTACCAGGCGCGCCACGTGATGGAAGCCCAGGGCGGATCGCTGTTCGTGACCCAGGACCAGGATAAAACAGTGTGCTTTCACCTGCTATGCCCGAAAATCGCGCGCCAGAACCCCTTGCCGCGCCCCTTGTAAGTGTGGGATTCGCGACACGTGTAAAAGATTTAGACAGGTTGTGCGTTAGTTGCGGTGTGGTAACTTACTGCCATGGATTACCGATTCTGACTGTCTCACAAGGGGAACTTAAATGAATAGCAATGCAAACATCCTGCGCAAGCAAGCTGGTTTTACGCTCGTGGAAATCGCGATCGTGCTGGTGATTATCGGTCTGCTGCTGGGCGGCGTACTGAAGGGCCAGGAAATGATTGAAAACGCCCGCATCAAGTCGGTCGTGGGTGACATGAACGGCGTGGCTGCAGCCTACAATTCTTACCTCGACCGCTATCATGCGCTGCCAGGCGATGAAACGGCAGCGACCCTGACCGCGCGCGGCTGGTTAGGTACCGCTTCGGGCAACGGCAACGGCGTACTCTTGATCACGCCTGCACAGACTTTCACCAACGGTGGTGAGCAGGCAGCCATGTGGCGTTCGCTGCGCGCAGCCGGCATGGCCGCCGGTGACCCGGCAGCACCTGCCACGGTGGCAGGTCTGCCGAAAGCGGGCACGGGTGGCACGATCGGCGTGTCCCTCACGACCTACGGTTTTGCCCAGCCAGCGATTTGCGTGTCGGGTCTGAGCACCAAGCAGGCCACCGGGGTTGACGTGGCAATCGACGGCCCGCTGCCAGCGACCAACATTGGCAACAACATCGGTACTGCACGTGGCGACACGGGCGCTGCCAACCCGCTGGCACCGACTGCAGCTGTGCCAACTGGTACTGCCTACAATGAAGCAACGGTGGTCAATCCTTGGACCATGTGCCGCTCGATGTAAGCTGGTCCTGCCTTAATAAGAACGCCGCACGGTGCAAGCCCTGCGGCGTTTTTTATTATCGAGAATTGCATAATCAGCGCGGATTGCTGTATTTATTTCAATTTACGCAATATTGTGAAGTGCGCAGCAAAATCGCACAGTGCGATATAATGCAATGGAGCAAGATCAAGCGAAAGCCCACCTGCGTGGGCTTTTTTTAATGCGGCTGCTAGGCGGTTGCCGGTCGAGATACAAAGGTTTGACGATGAAAATGAACATGACGCCGTTGATGGCGCGTTTGCTGGTGGTGGCGTGTGCAACGATTGCCGCCGGTTGCGGTGGCGGCGGTGGCGGTACGCCGACCCCGACCCCGACGCCAACGCCAACGCCAACGCCGACCCCAACCCCGACGCCAACGCCAACGCCGACGCCGACCCCAACCCCAACTCCGACGCCAACGCCAACGCCGACGCCAACGCCGACGCCAACGCCGACGCCGACCCCAACGCCGACCCCAACGCCGACCCCAACGCCAACGCCAACGCCAACGCCTCCGGTCGATACGCCACTGGTGGCCTCGATCGACACCAGCAATCGCGCTGCCGTGCAGACCTTGTACAACCTGACCATGGCGCCTTCCTTCGACGTGCCGATGCAGTGGACCGGCAGCACCACCGGCTGCCTGCCTGGCACCACCTCGGCCGCCTACAAGAACGCGGTCGGCCGCACCGTCAACAGTTTCCGTGTAATGGCCGGCTTGCCAGGCAATGTCACGATCAACCTGACCCATTCCGCGATGTCGCAGCAGGCCGCGTTGATGATGCAGGCGAATAACCAATTGAGCCATTCCCCACCGTCGACCTGGACTTGCTACACCGCCGAAGGCGCAACCGCAGCCGGCAGTTCCAATCTGGCCCTGGGCAATGCGGGACCGTCCGCCATCCACGCCTACATGGCCGATACGGGCACCCCGAGTCTGGGCCACCGCCGCTGGATTCTGTATTCGCAACTGGGCGAAGTTGGCACGGGCGACACCACGCGTGCGAACAGCCTGTGGGTATTTGGCGGCAATGTGACCGCGCCCCCAAGCGCCACCACGGCCGGCGTGCCCTGGCCGCCGCGCGGCTATGTGCCATGGACTTCCAAGGTGGCCGATCCGACCCAGCCATGGAGTTTTTCGGTGCCCGGCGCCGATTTCAGCACGGCCTTTGTCACCATGACCAACGATGCCGGCCAGGTGCTGGCTACGAGCGACGTGGCCGCGCTGGCCAATGGCTACGGGGACAACACGATGAGCTGGACGCTCGCCTCGGCTGCCAATCTTTGGTCGCGTGCGCCGGCCGATACCAAGCTGAATGTCCAGTTGAGTAATGTGAAGGTGGGCGGCGTGAACAAGACCTTTACCTACAGCGTCACTTTCTTTACGCCCTAAGCAGCCCTTGCGGGGCCGGGCCCCGCCTGTGTCTATAATTGCGGTTTCGCAATTAGCACAGACTCGCAATGAAAACCTGTCCCAGGCTGCTTGCCCTGCTGGCACTGGTGGGCGTTTGCCTCACCGCCAGCGCGGGCGACATCCCCGTCACCGTGTATGCCGACGCGGGCTACCAGCCGTATTCCTACGCCGACAAGGATGGCGCGCCTGCTGGTCTCTACCATGAGATCGTCAAGGTCGCGTTCGCACGCATGAAGGGCTACCACATCGACATCAAGCCGATTCCCTGGAAACGGGGCATGGCGATGATCAAGAACGGTAGCGCGTTTGCCCTCTATCCGCCTTACATGAATCTGAAGGAAGAGCCCTTTACCTGGCCTTATTCCTTGCCGCTGTTCGACGAAATCGTGGTGGCCGTGTGCACACGCGAAGTGGCAGCGCGGGTAGGGCGCCACTGGCCCGAGGATTTCTATGGTCTGCGCATCGGCAACAATTCCGGCTTCCTGGTCGGGGGCGACAAATATGTGCGG
>JBJMVX010000154.1:0-8042 GCA_045810445.1 Massilia sp. | reverse complement strand
TACGGCGATGAGCGAGACGGTCAGCGAAATGATGGTGAAGCCGATTTGCGCCGCGCCCTTGATGGCTGCGTTCATCGGTGTTTCGCCCTTCTCGATGTAGCGCGCGATGTTTTCAATCATGACGATGGCGTCATCAACCACGAAGCCGGTGGCAATGGTCAAGGCCATCAGGCTCAGGTTATTGAGGCTGTAGCCAAGCATGTACATGGCGCCGCAAGTGCCTATCAGTGAAATGGGCACGGCCAGGCTGGCAATGACGGTCGCGCGCAGGCTATGCAGGAAGGCGAAAATCACCAGCACCACCAGGCCAACGGCAAGCATCAGTTCCAGTTCAACGTGCATGACGGATGCGCGAATGCCCGTAGTACGGTCGGACAGCACATCAAGTTTGACCGATGCTGGGAGACCGGCGGCCAGTTCGGGCAGGCGCTGCTTGATGGCGTCCACGGTCGCGATGACGTTAGCGCCAGGTTGGCGCTGCACATCGAGGATGATGGCGGGCTTCGTATTGGCCCATGCAGCGAGCTTGACGTTTTCGGCGCTGTCGACCACCTTGGCCACATCGGACAGGCGTACCGGCGCGCCGTTCTTGTACGACACGATCAGGTTTTTGTAGTCGGGGACCGCCAGCAACTGGTCATTGGCATTGATGGCGTAAGAACGCGTGGGGCCATCGAAATTGCCCTTGGCACTATTGGCATTGGCGCCCGAGATGGCGGTACGCAGGGTGTCGAGCCCCAGGCCATACGAGGCCAAGGCGCCGGTATCAGCCTGGATGCGCACTGCCGGGCGCTGGCCGCCGCTCAGGGTCACCAGACCCACACCAGTGACCTGGCTGATCTTTAGCGCCAGGCGCGTATTGACCAGGTTTTGCACTTCGGTCAGCGGCAAGGTGTCGGACGTGATGGCCAGCGTCAGCACGGGCGCGTCGGCCGGATTGACCTTGGCGTACACCGGTGGCGCCGGCAGATCGGTAGGCAGCAGCGAGCCGCCCGCGTTGATGGCGGCCTGCACCTCTTGCTCGGCCACGTCCAGGGTCTGGCCCAGGCCAAACTGCAAGGTGACAACCGATACGCCGGAGGCGCTGGTCGAACCCATGCGCTGCAAGCCGGCCATCTGGCCGAAGCGGCGCTCCAGCGGGGCGGTGACCGTGCGCGCCATGACTTCCGGACTGGCGCCCGGATACAGGGTCTGCACCTGGATGGTGGGGAAATCCACCTGCGGCAGCGCCGACAGCGGCAGGAATTTATACCCGACGATCCCGGCCAGCACGATGGCCAGCATCAGCAAGGATGTGGCGACCGGCCGTTTGATGAACGGTGACGAAGGACTCATTTTTGCTCCGCACCTTCGCGGCGGTGGCGACGGCCTTCTGCCGGCGGCGTCGCGTCGGCGGACGCTGGCGCGCTGACTGCAGCAGGCGTTCCCGGTGCAACAGGTGCCGCGGGTGCGCCGGCGGCCGCATCGGCGCCATCACGGCGGCGATGACGCCCTTCCCCTGGCGTTGCCCCGTCGGCCGCAGGCGCACCCGCAGCATCTGCTCCGCGTTCGCCCCGTCCTGCCCCACCACGGTTGCCACGGTGTCCTCCGCCAGCGCCACCCATCTGCGGTTTGTCGCCCGGCAGGACCACCTTGGCGCCATCCTTAAGGCGGTCGGCCCCTTCGGTAATAACTTGTTCACCCGCTTTCAGGCCTGTCTTGATTTCCACCTTGTCCACCGTGGCCTGGCCCCGCGTGACAGGGCGCACGGCAACCGTGTGCTCGGCCGCATTGAGCACGTAGACGAAGTCGCCTTTGCTGCCATTGCGCAGCGCCGTCACCGGCACCATGACAGCCCCTTTGATGGTGCGCATCTCGAGGCGCAGATTGACGAACTGGCTGGGGAACAGCGCCTGGTCAGCATTGAGGAAACGGGCCTTGGCACGTACGGTGCCAGTCTGCACATCAACCTGGTTATCCAGGGCAGCAAATTTGCCGGTGGCCAGCGCGTTGGTGCGCGTGCGATCAAACGCGGTGGCGGGCAAGGCGGCATTGTCATGGATGCTCGCCTGCAGGTCCGGCACGCGGTCCTGCGGCACCGCGAATTCAACGTCGATGGGCGAGAGCTGGGTGATGACGGCAATGCCGTTGGCGTCGCCGCTGCCCACCAGATTGCCCATATCGACCACACGCAAGCCGACCCGACCCGTGATGGGCGCGCGCACCTGGGTGTAGCTCAGATTGAGCTTGGCCAGGCCTTCGGCGGCCTTGTCGGTCATGGTCGTGCCTTCGAGCTGCTTGACCAGCGCTGCCTGGGTATCGACGTCCTGGCGCGCGATCGAGTCTTGCGCCAGCAGCGTGCGATAGCGTTCGAGCTGCAAGCGCGCACTGGCCAGTTGCGCTTCATTGCGCTGGCGCGTGCCGGTCGCCTGCAGCAGCGCCATTTCGAAAGAGCGCGGATCGACCACCGCCAGCACCTGGCCAGCCTTGACCAACTGGCCTTCGCTGAAATTGATTTTTTGAAGAATGCCCGACACTTGTGGCCGCACGGTTGCGGTGGCTGCCGCCGTCACCGTGCCCAACGCGTCAACGCTCACCGGGATATCGGCCAGTTCGGCTGTCGCCACACCGACCGTTGTCGCCCCGCCTCGGCCGCCCCGTCCGCCCCCACCACCGCCTGGCCCGCCCGGACCACCAGGACCACCGCCCTGTGCCGCTCCCGGGCCGCCGGGACCTGCCTTGGGCTGGTGCGTCAGGTGCCAAGCCAGTGCGCCCAGGGCTGCCATGACAACGATGGCGATAATGCTGCCGATGATCTTGGCGCGGCGGCCGCGCGGCGGCGGCGAAGGTAAGGCGTTCATGGATTTCCTTGTTCTGTAAAAATGTCAAAATGCCATTCTGAGGTGAGGTGACTGTAGCACGCGCCCTCCCTTTTTAATGTCTCCGAGCGCACATAGGATCTTTACAAATGTGAACGATTTGCAGCAGCCTTAGCCTGGCCCGCTGCTGCGTTGGCAGCAGGCACCAATGAAAACGGGCGCATGATCAACATGCGCCCGCTCTCAAACCCGCTTGTCATTGCTACAAGCCGTTACAAACTCGCTACAAACTTGCTCACGGCGTGCCGCACATGCAGTGGGTAATCGCCTGGAATGGAGCACGACCTGCGCTCAGATCGGACAACCAGGCCAATTCCTTGCCTGCCTCTGTCACGGCGCCCTTGGGCAGGGTGACGTCCATCAAACCCAATTTGACCTGGATAGTGACCGCTTGCGAGGCGCTGGCACCGAACTTTTCCAGGACGCGTTCGACAAACGTGCTGTCATCGCTCTCGATGTAGGCCACGCGGTAGTCATTGCCCAGTTTTGCCCGCTTGGCAGCCGAACGCAGCGCGTCGCCATAGCTTCCAATGGTATCGACCAGGCCACGCTCCTGGGCCTGCAGCCCCGTCCAGACGCGTCCCTGCGCCACTTCATCGATCTTCGCCGGCGTGGTCTTGCGCGCCACAGCGGCCTTGGTGGTGAACTCGGTGTAGATGTGCGTCACACTGCTTTGGATCAGTTGGCCGAAACGCGGGTCCAGTGGGCGCAGCGGGTTGCTTGCGCCAGCCAGCCAGGTGGTGGTGTGGCCAGCCGTGTGGATGCCCAGTTTCTCAGCGACCTTGTCGGCCGTTGGAATCAGCGAAAACACACCAATCGAGCCGGTGATGGTGGAACGATCGGCGATCACTTCGTCCGAGGCCATGGAAATCCAGTAGCCGCCAGACGCCGCCACACCGCCCATGGATACCACAACCGGCTTGCCGGCCGCGCGCGTCAGTTCCAGCTCGCGGCGGATCAGTTCGGAGCCGAAAGCGCTGCCGCCTGGCGAATCGACGCGCAGCACGATGGCCTTGATCTGTTCATCTTCACGCGCCTTGCGGATCAGGTTGGCGGTTGACGTGCCACCGATGCTGCCCGGAGGCGCATTGCCATCGCTAATTTCGCCAGCAGCGACAATCACGCCCACGGCATCGCCAAAGAGTTTTTCATGTTGGCGGTCAAGGTAGTCATTAAAGGCGACCTGGCGGAAGGATTTCTTTTCCTTGTCAGCCGCGCCGCGCTTGCTCATCATGTCGCGCAATTCATCGCGCGTTTTCAAGCCATCCACCAGCTTGTTTTCCAGCGCCAGCTTGCCGATATCACCTTTGGCGTCGGCCATCATCTGCGGCAGGCCGTCGATGATTTTCATCACAGTGCCAGGCGCCATCTTGCGATTTTTCTCGACGTCGGAGGTATAGCCTTCCCACAGCGCGTCGTACAGATAGGCTTCCGCTTCGCTGGCAGCAGGTGACGGGCCATTGCTGATGTAGGGCTCAGCCGCGCTCTTGTAGGCGCCGACCTTCATCAAGTTGACTGTGACACCGATCTTATCGAGCGCATCGCGATAGTAATTGCGCTGGCGGCCGAAGCCTTCGAGGATGATCGAGCCCATCGGATGCATGTACACCTCGGTTGCGTGCGAGGCGAGCAGGTAGCGTTTCTGGTCATAGTTGCTGGACCAGGCAACAACTGGCTTGCCGGCCGCCTTGACGCGGTCGAGCGCTGCGCCAACTTCATGCAACTGGGCCAATCCGGCCCCATCAAGGTCGTCGAGCATCAGGACCACGCTCGCAATGTCCTTGTCCTTGCTTGCGGCGTCCAACACGGTGAGCAAGTCGCGAAGCTGCACCGAGCGCGGCGCATCGCCCCTTACGTTCGACAACAAGGCATCGCGGAAACTGCCTGCGTGCTGTTCGACGATGACGCCCTTCAGGTCCAGCACCAGGGCGGTCTTGGCAATGATTGGTTTGGGGCCACCAGCAAAGATCGCGGTCAGGATGACGATGAGCACAATCAGGAACAAGACGTTGAGCACGGTGCGGCGGGTAGCGTCCAGCGCGCGCCAGAACAGGCCAAAGCCACGGCGCAGGACAGACAAAGGTTTGAAAGACATCGAAACTCCGGCGTAAAGAAGAAAAATGGTCAAAAAAACAGCGACACCAGTACTGTAAGCGAAATGGGAGCGTTCGGGTTTTTTGCTTAAGCCGGCGCTGACCCGCCGCTCGATGTTGCCGGGCGGGAAATGACATACAGTCCGGCGAAGACCAGGGCGCCGTTGATGATCAGCAGCTCCAATCCCAGGCGATAACTGCCGAGAAAGCGCTGCTGCTGCCATTCGAGCAAGGCGCACAGGACCGGGCCGGCAATGGCCACCAGCGGCACCCAGGAACCGCGTACCGCACGGGTCGTCAGCAGGCCAAAGGCGAACAGTCCCAGCAGCGGGCCATAGGTGTAGCCGGCCAGCTTGAGGATAACGCCAATCATGCTGGGGTTGTCGGCCAACTTAAACAGCAGCACCAGCAACAGGAACAGAAAGGCAAAACCCAGGTGAACGCGGTGGCGCCAGCGGATTTTCTGCGCTTCCGACAAATCCTCGCGCCGCGCCATCCCCAGCAGGTCCAGGCAAAAGGTGGATGTCAAGGCGGTGATGGCACCGTCAACGCTGGGAAACAGGGCCGAAATGAGCGCTACCAGGAAAATGAACTGTACTGCTGCTGGCAAATGCCCCATCACGATGGCCGGAAACAGCTTGTCGCCCGTGGCAGCAACGCCAGCAATGGGCGCGTACAAATACAGCAAGCCGCCCAGAAACAGGAACAGCAACAACACCAGTACCAGTATCAAGGTCAGCGTCAGCAGGTTTTTTTGCGAATCGCGCAGGGTTTTCACGGAAATCGTCTTCTGCATCATTTCCTGATCCATGCCCGTCATGGTGATCACGATGAAGGCGCCGGCCACGATTTGCTTCAAGTAGAAGCTCGGGCTATCCACGGCAGTCGTGAAAACGGTAGACAGTCCCCGCGCATCCATCTGCGCCAGGCTCTGGTCCACAGTCAGATGCATGCGATCGAGCAGGAACACCACGCAAGCGACCAGCCCGAACAACATGCAGCTCGTTTGCAGGGTGTCGGTCCACACGATGGTTTTGACCCCGCCCTGGTAGGTGTAGAGCAGTATCATCGCCAGGATCACCAGGGTGGTGAGCCAGAACGGCACGCCCAGGCTGTCCAGTATGATGGCCTGCAAAATATTGACCACCAAATACAGGCGGGCGCTGGCGCCCAGTAGACGTGAAAGTATGAAGAAGCCGGCGCCGCTCTGGTAGGCGCGCTTGCCCAGCCGAACGTCCAGGTAGTGATAAATCGAGGTCAGCTTGAGCCGGTAGTACAGCGGCAGCAACACGAAGGTGACGGCAATATAGCCAAGGACGTAGCCGATCAGGACCTGGGCGTAGCCAAAGCCATCCTTGCCGACCGCGCCCGGCACGCTGATGAAGGTGGCGCCAGACAAGGTGGTGCCGACCATGCCAAACGCCACCAGCATCCAGTTGCTGCGCTTGTTGCCAATGAAATAGCTGTCATTGGTGGCGTTGCGCGACGTGGCCCAGGCGACGCCAAGCAACAGGCCGAAATAGGCGATCAGGATGCAAAACAGAAGAACCGGCGACATGGCAAGCGATTGGTAGTGATCAGATCGCCAGCAATATACACCCCATCGACTTAGGGCTGGGCGATGGCCGCCTCTTTAAGCGCTGCGGCATATTCCCTGGATGCTTTCAAGCGTGGCAGGTAGCGAATCGGCTTGCGCTTGGCGAGGGGGATCGAATAGTCGCTCAGGCTGCCGCGCGCGCCGCACATGCTGCTGCAGGTGGCCGGGCCATCGGGGGTAAGGCGGTCACTCAGGTGCAGCTTGTCTTGGACCGTGCTGACGGTGAGCGTGCACGCTGCTTCGCCAGGCAGGCCGGGTTCCTTGCTGTGGTAGACGAAGGCGCCGTTTTCAAAATTGGCGATGCCGGAGATGCCGCATTCGTGGCCGTTGAAGAACTGAAGGTCGGCACGCACGTAGACATGGGTATCGTCGACCGCGACGATTTCGACGACGTCTTCGGATTCGTATTTGACGGTCTTGTTGGCGTCGTACATGCCGTTCTGGAAGCGGTACTTGTAGACGCCTTCGAGTTTGGTGGCCAGGGCGGTGGATGCGGTGTCGGCCGCGTAGACCGGTTGAATGCACAGGGCAAGCGCTGCAAGAGCGAAGACAGGTTTCATCATGATCCTTGGTTGGGAAAGTGATTGAGCATAGCTGCCGTCAGGGGCGGCGTGGGGGAATGTGAGGAAAGCTTCACGCGAGTGGTCATTTGCACTTCCCACCCCGTCGTTCTGTTCATCCATCACCCCGTCGTCCTCGCGAAAGCGGCGGTGCGACGGCTCGCGACCCATGCTGAAGCGAGCTCAGTATGGGTCCCCGCTTGCGCGAGGACGACGATGTTTGGCGCTACCGCTGCACTACGGCTGTACGGGCCCACGCACTGATCCAGTGGCCCTGCTTTAACCCTGGTCGCCCGATACCTTCGGCTTTGCCGGACGCCGACTGCGCGCCGGCGCCTTCTTTGCAGCTTTTTTGACCGGTTCTGCTTCCACCGCCACTTCCACCGGCGCCGCCACAACTTCCGCTGCCGCAGCGACCTTGCTTGCCGCCGGCTTGCGACCGCCGCGCGGGCTGCGACGCTTCTCAACCGGCGCAGGCGCGACCTGCTCCACTGGTTCCGGCACAACCTCCATCCCCGGCTCTGGCATAGCCTCAGGAGCATGGAATACGGCATCCACCAACTCCACTTCCACCGGCTTGCGCCCACCGCGCCCACCACGACGGCGAGAGTCGGACTTCACAGGCGGCTGCTCTGGAACGACGTCAGCTGCCGCATCCACCACTGGCTCCGCGCTCGCCTGTTCCACCACCTGCGCTTGGCCATGCGCCTGGCTGCTGCGATACACATACGCGCCCGATTTCTCATCGCGCCCAAACTCCAGCATGCCGCGGTTCTGCGCTTCCTCGAGCAAATTGCCAAAGGTGCGGAAACCGTAGTACGTCTCGTTGAAATCCGGACGGCGACGCTTGAGGGTGTCCTTGAGCAGTGAGGCCCAGATCTTGCCGCTATCACCGCGCTCGGACACCAGCGCGTCGAACATCTCGACCACCAGC
>JBJMVX010000153.1:0-6198 GCA_045810445.1 Massilia sp. | reverse complement strand
GTAGGCCGGCTGCCTGGACTGGCAGGCGCCGCAGGGCAGCAGGGCGTCAGCCAGTGCCAGCGGATTGGCGCAGCGCGCACAGCGTGCCGGGCGCGGGGCCAGGAACTGGGCCGCGCAGGGCTCACACACAGCGCCGTCGCAAGCCATGCTGCACAGCGCGCAGGCCGAAGGCAGGAGGGCACTGCGCAGGCTGGCAAACAAGTGGCGGCTCATGGGCTGGGGATCGAACAAACGGGTACACTGCTGCCATTATCGCATTTCGCGCTGTTTTGACCGCTACTTACCATGTCCGTCCCTGTCAGTTCTTCCACCATGAGCGCGCCGATCGACCTGGCGCGCGTGCGCCAGTTGTTTGCGCGTCCGGCACGCGTGGCGCCCGCCGATTTTTTGCGGCGGGAAATTGCCAGCCGCATGCACGAGCGGCTGGGCCTGGTCAAAATCAGCCCGCACCGGGTGCTGGACGCCGGTTGCGGCAGCGGGCCCGATCTGGCTTTGTTGCAAAAAGATTATCCCGCAGCCCATATTGTGGGCATCGACGCGGCGCCAGCCATGCTGGACGCGGCCAGGGCGCCGGCCTCGGCCATCAAATCCCTCGGCGGCTTGCTGGGGCGGCTGCTGCCCGCCAAGGCCGGGGTGGACTTGCTGTGCGCAGATTTTGGCAATTTGCCGTTTGCCCCGAACTCGGTCGACCTGGTGTGGTCCAACCTTGCGCTGCACTGGCATCCGCAGCCGGACCAGGTATTTGCAGAATGGCGGCGCGTGCTGCGGGTGGAGGGGCTGCTCATGTTCTCCAACTTCGGGCCGGACACCTTCCGCGAGCTGCGTGCGGCTTTTGCCGAGCTCGATGGCGCGGCGCATGTGCTGCCTTTTGTGGACATGCACGATTTTGGCGACCAACTGGTGGAGGCGGGCTTTTCCACCCCGGTCATGGACATGGAAGTCATTACGGTCACCTATGACACGGCCGAGGCCCTGCTCAAAGATGTGCGTGCCCTGGGCGGCAATCCGCTGGCGACCCGGGCGCGCGGCCTGGTCGGGCGATCTGCCTGGCAGCGCATGCTGGACGCGCTTGAGCGCAACCGGCGCCCTGACGGCAAGCTGGGCCTCACCTTCGAGGTCATCTATGGTCACGCGTTCCGGCCTGCCCCGCGCGCGACCGCCGCAGGCGAGGCAATTATCCGCTTCGCGCCCTACAAGCGACCCTGAGGGGCTTGCGCGGCAGCCAGACATGGGGCCGTACTGTGCAAATACAAGGCCATTGCCCGTGGAAGGGCGCATTTGTCCTTGATGCAGAGTGCCTACATTGAGTATAATCAACGACTAATTTTGTCGACTGTGCACGCAATGCCTTGAAATTAAGACATTTTTTGCAAGTGCGCAGAGGCGAGCAATAGCAGCAGCAGCGTTCACAGTGTGCTTATTCACCTATGTTCGATGTCACGGTTCCAGCCGGATCTTGCGCGCAGCGCGCGTCGGGACGGCTTCGGAGCCTTTTTGTGCGATGGTTTCGGAGCGGCAGCAATTTGCAGGCTGAATTGCTGATCGTTTAAAAATATTATTATTTTGGTGGTTGGGGAAAACATGACATATGCAAAGCGACTTCACGCCTTGATGCTTGGCCTGGCAATTTCGGCCAGTATCCCGGCTCTGGCGGCACCGGAGGTTCAGGGGCGCCCGTTCGATCATCAGTTGAACCTGCAAATGCCGGTGACCAAGATCGCAACGGAAATCAACGATCTGCACACCTGGATGATGGTGGTTTGCCTGGTGATCTTCGTGGCCGTGTTCGGCGTGATGTTCTACTCGGTGTTCAAGCACCGCCGCTCCAAGGGCCACAAGCCGGCCACCTTCCATGAATCGACTGCCGTCGAAATCGCCTGGACCGTTGTGCCTTTCCTGATCGTGATCGGGATGGCGCTGCCAGCGACCAAGACGGTCGTGGCCATGAAGGACACCTCGAATGCCGACATCACCATCAAGGCGACCGGCATGCAGTGGAAGTGGGAATACAACTACCTGAACGGCGAAGGCGCTGGCGTCAACTTCCTCTCCAGCCTGTCGACCCCACGTGAACAAGTCGGTTCGCCCGGCGTTGAGCCTAGCGCCGCGCGCAGCGAAAACTACCTGATGGAAGTCGACAATGAAGTGGTCGTGCCCGTCAACAAGAAGGTGCGCATTGTCCTGACCGCCAACGACGTGATCCACGCCTGGATGATTCCAGCCTTTGGCGTCAAGCAGGATGCGATCCCTGGTTTCGTGCGCGACACCTGGTTCAAATCGGAACGTACCGGTACCTTCCGCGGCCAGTGCGCTGAGCTGTGCGGCAAGGAACACGCCTTCATGCCTATCGTCGTCAAGGTTGTCACCGATGCCGAGTACACTGCATGGGTGGCTGTGAAACAGAAGGAAATGGCAGCGCTGGCGGAAGATCCTTCCAAGGTCTGGACCATCGACGAGCTGAAAACCCGTGGCGAAGGCGTGTACACCAAGAACTGCGTGTCCTGCCACCAAGCCAACGGCAAGGGCGTACCAGGTGCATTCGCTGCCCTGGACGGTTCGGAAGTCGTGAACGGTCCGAAAGCCGAACAGATCAACGTGCTCTTGCACGGCAAGAAGAGCGGCAAGTACTCGGCTGAAATGCCAGCCTGGAATACGCTGTCGAACACAGACATTGCTGCGGTGATCACCTATACCCGCAACAGCTGGTCGAACAAGGCTGCTGAAAATATCGTTCAACCAGCCGAAGTTCTGGCTGCACGCAAGTAATCGGGAGTAAAGACAATGAGCACAACTACTGTAGACCACGCACACGGTCACGACCATGACCACGGCCATCCTCACGGATTGGCACGCTGGTTGTTTGCCACCAACCACAAGGATATCGGTACCCTGTACCTGTGGTTTTCGCTGACCATGCTGCTCTCGGGCGGCGTGCTGGCGCTGATGATCCGTTCGGAACTGTTCCGTCCGGGCCTGCAATTCTTCCAGCCTGAATTCTTCAACCAGCTCACCACCATGCACGGCCTGGTGATGGTGTTCGGCGCCATCATGCCGGCCTTCGTCGGCTTCGCCAACTGGATGATCCCGCTGCAGATCGGCTGCGCCGACATGGCGTTTGCCCGCATGAACAACTTCTCGTTCTGGCTGCTGCCGCCTGCGGCACTGCTGCTGGCCGGTTCCTTTTTCGTGCCAGGTGGCGCGACGGCCGCCGGCTGGACGCTGTACGCGCCGCTGTCGACCCAGATGGGCCCAGGCATGGACATGGGTATTTTCGCGATGCACCTGATGGGCGCCTCGTCGATCATGGGTTCGATCAACATCATCGTCACCATCCTGAACATGCGCGCTCCTGGCATGACCCTGATGAAAATGCCGATGTTCTGCTGGACCTGGCTGATTACCGCCTACCTGCTGATCGCCGTGATGCCAGTGCTGGCCGGCGCCATCACCATGACCCTGACCGACCGTCACTTCGGCACCTCCTTCTTTAACGCTGCCGGCGGCGGCGACCCGGTCATGTACCAGCACATCTTCTGGTTCTTCGGTCACCCCGAGGTGTACATCATGATTTTGCCGGCCTTCGGTATCGTCTCGCAGATCTTGCCAGCGTTTGCCCGCAAGCCACTGTTCGGCTATGCATCGATGGTCTACGCGACCGCGTCGATTGCGATTCTGTCCTTCATCGTGTGGGCTCACCACATGTTCACCACCGGCATGCCAGTGACGTCCCAGCTGTTCTTCATGTACGCCACCATGCTGATCGCGGTGCCGACCGGCGTGAAAGTGTTCAACTGGATCGCCACGATGTGGAAGGGTTCGATGACCTTTGAAACTCCGATGCTGTTCGCGGTTGGCTTCATCTTCGTGTTCACCATGGGCGGCTTCACAGGCCTGATCCTGGCTGTGACCCCGATCGACATCCAGCTGCAAGACACCTATTACGTGGTTGCCCACTTCCACTACGTGCTGGTGGCAGGTTCCCTGTTTGCCCTGTTTGCCGGTTTCTACTACTGGGCACCGAAGTGGACCGGTCACATGTACAACGAGTTCCGCGGCAAGTTCCACTTCTGGGCCTCGCTGATCACGTTTAACATCACCTTCTTCCCGATGCACTTCCTGGGTCTGGCAGGGATGCCACGCCGCTACGCCGATTACCCGGCGCAGTTCACGGACTTTAACGCGATCGCCACCATTGGCGCCTTCGGTTTCGGTCTGTCGCAAGTGTATTTCCTGTTTGCCGTGATCATCCCGACCATCCGTGGCGGCGCGAAAGCAGCAGACAAGCCATGGGATGGCGCTGAAGGACTGGAATGGACCGTGCCTAGCCCGGCGCCTTTCCACACCTTTGAAACGCCACCGACGGTCAAGTAATCGTTTTGCCGGGCGCGGCAGACGCCGCGCCCGGATGCATAGAATTTCAAGGTAGCCATGTCTGATCCGAAAAAGCCGAATAATGCCAAGCTGGGCCTGATCCTCGGCGCGCTGGCCCTGTTCTTTTTTGCCATGGTGTTCATCAAGCGGATCTGGTTGGTTTAACCGTGGACCAGGACAACAAGCCGGATCAGACGGCGGCGCCGTATCTGAACCGCAGGATGCTGGGCAAGCTGGCCGTCATTGCGGTCGTCATGCTCGGTTTCAGTTATGCACTGGTGCCCGTGTACCGGCAGATGTGCGAAGTATTGGGCATCAATGTACTGACGCAGAAGGACGACACGGTCAAGTACGACAAGAACACCCAGGTGGACATGTCGCGCACGATCACTGTCGAACTCGATGCCAATGCGCAGGGACCGTGGCGCTTTCGCCCGACCACGCGCAGCGTCAAGGTGCACCCGGGCGAGCTGACCACCGTGACTTACGAAGTGGTCAACACCCAGGCGCGCACGGTGCAGGCCCAGGCCATACCGAGCTATGCACCACAATCGGCAACACCGTATTTCAAGAAGGTCGAGTGCTTCTGCTTCAAGCAGCAGACCTTGACGGCGAATCAGGCCAAGCAGATGCCGGTGGTGTTTTACATCGAACCTGGCCTGCCACGCGAAGTGCAGACGATTACGCTGTCGTACACGTTTTTTGAAGTGAGCGGAGCCCAGACGGCCGCCAAGTAACAGGAAACGCGATGGACGAGTTGAAGCAGGCAGACAAGCGCAAGGCCTCGTTCGGCGCCAGCATGAAGGCGGTGTTCTGGTCCTTTCTGGGCATACGCAAACGGCGTGATTATGACCAGGATGCGGCCAGTCTGAACCCGGTGCATGTGGTCATTGCCGCGATTATTGGCGTGCTGGTGTTTATCGGCGTGCTGGTGATGGTGGTGCGGCTGGCGGTGGCGCACTAGGCGCAGTAATACAGAATACGCAGTACCTATTTAGCAGCACGAAATTCACCGCATACAAGTTTGATTTAGGAGATGAAGATGAGTTCACCACACGCCGCCGCACCGTATTATTTCGTGCCGGGTCCGTCCAAATGGCCTCTGCTGGCAGGCATGTCGCTGCTGGCCACGATGGTAGGCGCATCAGGCTGGGTCAATGGCGCGTCCTGGGGTCCAGCCCTGAACATCGCCGGTATTCTGGCCGTGTTGACGATTCTGTACTTCTGGTTTGGCGACGCCATCGGCGAATCCGAGTCGGGCCAGTACAACAAGCGCATCGATCTGTCCTTCCGCTGGTCGATGAGCTGGTTCATCTTCTCCGAAGTCATGTTCTTCGGCGCTTTCTTTGGCGCCCTGTTCTATGCACGCACCATCTCCATGCCTTGGCTTGGTGACCTGGATCACAAGCTGATCTGGCCTGATTTCGCAGCCCACTGGGGCGGCGCCAGCCCGGCCGGCACCATCGAGTCGTTCACGACCATGGGTCCTTTCCCTATACCGACCATCAACACGGCCTTGCTGCTGACTTCGGGTGTGACCCTGACCATCGCTCACCACGCTCTGCAAGCTGGCCAGCGCGCCAAGACGGCCTTCTGGTTGTTTGCCACCATTCTGCTGGGCGCGACCTTCATGGGCTTCCAGGCTTACGAATACATGCACGCTTACAGCGAACTGAACCTGAAGCTGACCTCGGGCATCTACGGTTCGACCTTCTTCATGCTCACGGGCTTCCACGGCTTCCACGTGACCATGGGCGCGATCATGTTGTCGGTGGTGTTGTACCGTGTGATGAAGGGCCACTTCACGGCCGATCACCACTTCGGTTT
>JBJMVX010000152.1:0-3061 GCA_045810445.1 Massilia sp. | reverse complement strand
CTTGGCGATGGCCGCCGTGCGGGCGCGGTCCAGCCAGAATTTTTTGCGCGCTTCAGCGCTCACGGCCACGAAGCCTTCGCCCACGCGGGTGTTGGCGATGCGGACCACTTCGGACGCGGCCTGCGCGACCGCGTTTTCGTCGTCACCAACAATGTCGCCAAACAGCGCCATTTTCGGCAGTACGCCGCGTTTCGATTTGGTGGCGTAGCCGACCGCGCGCAAATAGCGCTCGTCCAGGTGTTCCAGGCCCGCCAGGCGGATGCTGGCAAAAGCCGGTCCGCCCTTCGCGGGCAGGCCGTCCAGGTAGTCCTTGATTTCCACGATCGATGGAATGGCGTCGCGCGCCTGGCCAAAGAACTCGAGGCACACGGTACGCGCGTAGGCGGGCAACTTGTGCAGGATCCAGCGCGCCGATGTGATCAGGCCGTCGCAGCCTTCCTTCTGAATGCCGGGCAGGCCGGACAAGAATTTATCAGTGACGTCCTTGCCCAGGCCTTCCTTGCGAAAGCGCTTGCCATCGATGACCAGCATCTCGGTTTTGAAGGGGGCATCCTTGGCTTCGCCGCGTGCGTTCGGGTGAGTCCATTCAAGCTTGAAGGTGGCGGTCGGCGCATCATGGATCTTAGACAGGTTGTGACCGATGCGGGTCACTTCCAGCCAGTCGCCTTGTGGGTCGACCATCTTCCAGGACGCCAGGTTGTCGAGCGCAGTGCCCCACAACACGGCCTTCTTGCCGCCCGCGTTCATGGCGATATTGCCACCGATGCAGGATGCCTCGGCCGACGTCGGGTCGACCGCGAACACGAAGCCAGCCTTGTCGGCAGCGTCCGAGACGCGCTTGGTGACCACGCCCGCGCCCGAGTAAATGGTTGCGTATTCGCGCTCCACGCCGGGCAGCATCGTCATTTCGACTGGGCCCAGGTTGATCAGCTTTTCCGTGTTGATGACCGCCGACATGGGCGTGAGCGGAATGGCGCCGCCCGTGTAGCCGGTACCGCCGCCGCGTGGAATGATGGTCAGCCCCAGCTCGATACAGCCTTTGACCAGGCCCGCCATTTCGTCTTCGGTGTCGGGCGTGAGCACGACGAAGGGATATTCAACGCGCCAGTCGGTGGCATCGGTGACGTGGGCCACGCGCTTCATGCCGTCGAAGCAGATGTTGTGCTTTTCCGTGTAGCGGCCCAATACCTTGGTGGTGCGCTTGCGCAGGTCCCAGGTCTGGCGGAATTCATTGCCGAAGTCTTCGACCGCCTGGCTGGCTGCCTTGAGCAGCTGTTCCACGCTGGCGCTGCGCTGGCGCGCCGCCTCGTCGTCCGCTTCGAGCGGGTCGGGTGTGAGGCGCCGCTTGTCCACTTCGGCCAGGCGGTGATGCAGGGCCGCGATCAGTTCCGCGCGGCGCTTGGGGTTGTCCAGCATGTCGTCCTGCAGATACGGATTGCGGCGCACGACCCAGATATCGCCAAGCACTTCGTACAGCATGCGCGCCGAGCGGCCTGTCTGGCGCGCGCCGCGCAACTGGTCGAGCAACTCCCACGACGACTCGCCCAGCAGGCGGATGACGATTTCGCGATCCGAGAACGAGGTGTAGTTGTAGGGGATTTCGCGCAGGCGGGTAGGAGCGTGGCCGTTAGGCGTATCCGCCAGCAAGGCGGTGATTTGTGCGGGGGCGTTCATGTGGACGTGGACTGTTTTCGACTGACCCTAAGGAAGGCCATTCTAGCGTATTGCGGTGCACCACGCTGGGGGGAGGCCCGCTTTCCCCATACGTAAAGCAGCAAATTTGTCGTGGGAAGATTGGTTGAGCCCGCCTTTTCTGATATTTAAGACGGTTTAATCAAGCTTTTCCAATGCATCATCTGGCGTTAGAGGATGTCGTCGAATGAAGTTTTGCGAGCCGGTGCCGCCATTCGGGTCCTGAGCGCGTCCACATGACGTTCACTGACGGGCACTTCAGCGCCACAGCGCAGTTGCAGGCGAAAGCTGCCGTCGCCAACAATGGACAGGCGCGCCGCCTGGTCCACCCGCACCAGCACGCCCCGATGCACCTGCATGAAGTCTGCCGGGTCGAGCCGCGCATGGAGCTTGCTCACCGCGCTGCGGTGCATGACGCTGCGTTCGGCCAGATGCAGTTGCACGTAATTGCCGCATGCTTCAATCCACAGCACGTCATCCATCCGGATACATTCGACGCTGCCTACTGAGCGCACACCGACCTGCTGCAGGTAGCCGCCATTGTCGTTCGCGTAGTGGCGCAAGGCAGCCCCATAGGCAGCCCGCTGGCGCTGCGCCAGCATCAGCTGCGCGCGCTCGAGCGACGCGGCCAGGCGCACATCGTTGATCGGCTTGAGCAGGTAGTCGAGCGCATGCACCTCGAACGCTTCCAGCGCGAAGCTGTTGTGCGCCGTGACGAAGATGACAAGCGGTGGTGCGCTTGACGCGGCCAGTGTGCGCGCCAATACCAGGCCCGATTCGTGCGGCATCTGGATATCGAGGAAGACCACGTCCACTGCCTGCTGCGTCAGCGTGGCCTGGGCTGCCGCAGCACTGGCGCACTCGCCCACCACGGTCCATCCAGGATGGTCGCCCAAGGCCAGCCGCAGATTGGTGCGGCCCGGCTCTTCATCGTCAACAATGAGTGCGCGCAGCGTCATGCGGCACGCGGCAGGCTGATGTCGACCACGTAGCGGCCATCGGTGACGCCGCTGCTAAGGCTTGCACGCTCGCCGTAGGCCAGCGCCAGCCGGGCGCGCGTCTGGCGCAGGCCCATACCCAGCCCGGGATTGGCGGACGTGGTGGCGCTACAGGGATTGCAGACGCGGATATGCAGTTGCTCGCCCGCGACGGCGAACGCGAGGCGGATATCGCTCTCGCCGGTGTGACAATCCAGATCATGGCGTAGCGCGTTTTCAATCAATGGCTGCAAAAGCAGGGGCGGAATCTCGGCCTGCACGCTCGCATCCATGTGCACGTGCAGCCGCTCGCGGTAGCGCAGTTTTTGCAGTGACAGGTAATCGCTCACGAACTGGCACTCGTCGGCCAAGGTGACGCGTTCGCGTTCGCT
>JBJMVX010000151.1:0-3663 GCA_045810445.1 Massilia sp. | reverse complement strand
CTGGATCGACGTCAGGTCGATCGACATGCCGTCATCGAATGACAGCTCCTTTGCGCTACTGAGTTTTTCCGCTTCCAGTTCCAGCTCCGAGAACACCTGGTTGAAGTTGTCGCGCACACTGTCGAAGGCGGCGTCGGCGAGCATCTGATCCAGCAGTTCCTGGCCGCTGCTTGCGTTCAGGTTTTGCAGCGCCTCCTGGCCGGCCTGGCCGAAGCGCCATTCGAACTTCTTGTCCTCGACCACTTCGTTCAGCTGCACCAGCGCCACCTCGGCGTTCTTGTATTTGATGACCAGCAGTCCGTGCGCCTCCTTCATCGCCCGCACCGCACCTTCCTGGCGGCTGGCGTCGTAGCCCGGTCGCTGGCTCTTGCGCTCATCGATCATGTCGCCCATGTTTTTGATTTGGGTACCGATGCGCACGACCGCCTGCTTGAAGGCGAGCACCCGCATTCGCTTTTGCAGCAGAAAATTTTGCAGCTGCTCGATCGGGTTGGTCCGGGCTTCGTCCATGCGCGCTGCCAGCAGGCGGTTCTCCAGTTTCTGCCCCAGTAGTGGCAGCGTCTGAAACAGGGCCACGCCGCCCGCACCCAGCATCCCCAGCACCAGCAATCCCAGGCCACCGCTGACGGCGCCCCAAATCACTGGCGCCAGCAAGGCCAGTGCCCCGATTGCGCACAGCCCTGCGACGATGCGCACGATCCAGACTTGCTGTTGTTCGCCCACTTCCTTGTTGTGTGTTGCGTTTTTCATGTTGTCTCCCGGTTGATGTAAGTGAAAGGTCATGTCAGCTCCCGCATCCGCCGCCGCAGCCACTGCCACAGCTGCTGCCGCAGGAGCCACCGTCGCCGGAGGAGCTATCCGAGCTGCTGCAGCCGCCCCCGGATCCGCATCCAGTACTGCTGGCGAGGGCCTTGCGCGTGTGGGCGTCGTGATCGCTCTGGGACACCAGCCCGGCGGCCAGCAAACCTGCTGGCGCCAGCCCTGCCAGGTAGGTCAGAGCACCTTTCGGAGCGCCCTGCCACGTCATGCTGCGCAGGGCGACGTAGCCGCGTTCAAGGGTGTAGGCAAAGCCGTTGGGCATGGCCAGGCGCCGGTCCAGGGTGAACAGGCGGGGAACGTTGGCGCCGGCGACCGGCAGCTTGTCCAGCGTGCGGGCCGCCACCAGGCAGTTGGCCAGTGCCTCGTCCATCGAGCCGGCCATTGCCGCGCTTTCGATGTGGGGGATGGTGCGGCCGAAGTGTCGGCGACAGAAGCTCTCGAGGTGCTCTGGCGCCATGCTGGCCCACACGTGCCAGACCGAGTCGGCTGCCTTCGATGGCAGGCCGCAGGGGCGGTCGCTAAGGCGCACACAGTCGAAGAACATCATCAATCCTTCAGTGGCGCGGACGAAAAAAAAGGCATCCCGTGGGATGCCTTTGAATTCGATTGCCGCGCTACGCTTCCAGGTGGGATACAGGCCAGGGGGAAGGTCGGCTAACTGCGTACTGTAACTAGATCGTTTGTAAATGTGTTCGGTGCGCAGTTGGTTCAGTGTTGCGAGTGCCTTGCCTAACATATGGTTACCGCCTTTATTGTTGTTTTTATGTGCTCCACTGTAAAGGGGGTTTATGACAGCTTGATGACACTGGTCGCAAAACAACACTGCCGGGTGGTAGATGTTCTCGAATCAAGGATTGCTGCGAAAGATGCGACGGATGCCAAACCCGGCACTGACCCAACATACCAGTGCGCCGATGACAATCCAACCGTAACGCTCGGGCGTCATATCAGGCACGGACAATTCTGACGCCCATCGCGCAACTGCGACCAGGCACACCGCCACCAGTGCCAACAAGATACTCACCTGGCGATGCCAGGCGGGCGCGATTGGCGTAACAAAAACAATCACCAGGAAGGGAACGCAGCCTGCGTTGAGGAGGTTGTTTACCCAAATGTAAAAATACGGACTTCCGTTCAAGGAGATGATGGATAAGACCATTACCACGGTGAGTTGCCACAATAAAACGACGCCAATCACGCCCGGGATCAGGGCTAGCCATCGCAGCGCAGTTTGCGCTGTCCCGGGCGTTCTGAACCAGCGCATCATCGCGTCAAACGGTGTTTCGTAGGCCATCTCAATCCGATTGAAGAGCCGCGACCGATCAGGTCACCAGCGAAATGTTGATCAATGCCCGCGTGTGAGGAACAGCACCAGCAGCACGCCCAGGCCGATGAGCAGCACCTGGGGCACCGATTCGCGCACGGTGGCGCGGCGCTGCATCTGCGGCATCAAGTCGCTGACGGCAATGTAGATAAAGCCTGAAGAAGCAAATACCAGCACATAGGGAATCAGGCCGCTGGCGCGGTCGAGCATGTAGTAACCAAGCAGGCCACCGGCGACCGCCATCAGGCTGCACAACAGGTTAAAGACATAGGCGCGCGTGCGCGAGAAGCCGGCATTGAGCAGCACGATGAAGTCGCCGATTTCCTGGGGAATTTCGTGGGCGATGATCGCCAGTCCAGTCACAATGCCCAGCTCCGGGTTGGCCAGGAAGGCGGCGGCAATGAGGATGCCATCGGTGAAATTGTGCATGCCATCGCCAACCAGGATCATCCAGCCAG
Source organism: Massilia sp. (assembly GCA_045810445.1). Lineage (GTDB taxonomy): Bacteria > Pseudomonadota > Gammaproteobacteria > Burkholderiales > Burkholderiaceae_D > Telluria_A. Next base: position 1,062 of record JBJMVX010000151.1, on the reverse strand, counting down.
CTTTGCCCGCTTCGCGCTTGTCATGACCGTGGGCGTGGTGGTGACCGTCGCCCTCGTGGTGGTGAGAATGACGCAGGATGGCGAATTTTTCCAGCATGAAAAAGGCCAGCAAGCCGCCCAGCAGCGTGGCAAACAGGCCGCGCGTATCCGCGCTTTTCTCGAACGCCTCTGGCAGCGCGTGCAGGAGCGAGGTCGAAAGCATGATCCCGACCGACAGACTGACCATGCGCTCGACCACCTTGGACAGCAAGGCGAACGAAAACACCGCGGCGGCGGAAATGCTGACGACACCAGCGATGGTGGTGGCGAGCAGAATGGAAATGAGCGTCTGGTCGATTTTGAAGCCTTTGAACATGCCTTGCGAAACGCGCAAGACGGGCATTGTACCGTCCCCGCAAACTTCTGGGCCAGACCACACAAGCCCACCTTTGTTGCCCTCGCATTGAAGGCAACAAAAAACGGGCTTAGTGGGCCTGGTCCCAGTTGGCGCCTATGCCGACTTCGGCCAGCAGCGGCACTTTGAGCGAAGCCACGCCAGCCATCAGTTCCGGCAACTTGACCTTGACCAGCTCCAGCTCGGCCTGCGGCACTTCCAGCACCAGTTCGTCGTGCACCTGCATGATCATGCGCGTGCCCAGCTTGGACTCTTCCAGCCAGCCCTGCACCGCGATCATCGCCAACTTGATCAGGTCGGCGGCTGTGCCTTGCATAGGCGCGTTAATTGCTGCCCGCTCGGCGCCCTGGCGGCGCGGGCCATTGGGCGAATTGATCTCGGGGAGCCACAGGCGCCGGCCAAACACGGTCTCCACGTAGCCGCGCGCCTTGGCCTGCATGCGCGTGTCTTCCATGTACTGACGCACACCGGAAAAACGCGCGAAGTATTTGTCGATGTAGCTTTGCGCGGCAGCGCGGTCCACGCCCAGGTTGCCGGCCAGGCCAAAGGCGCTCATGCCGTAGATGAGGCCAAAGTTAATCACCTTGGCGTAGCGTCGCTGCTCGCTTTGCACCTCGGCTGGCGCAATGCCGAAAATCTCGGCAGCCGTGGCTCGGTGAATGTCTTCG
>JBJMVX010000150.1:0-5690 GCA_045810445.1 Massilia sp. | reverse complement strand
GACCGCGTCGGCCGGTGCTTTGGCAGCTTTCACGCGTGGCGTGGCAACGCGTTTTGGTGGCAGTTCTTTCAGGGCCTTGACGGCGGCGGCTTCCGATTTGGTTGGCGCGACCTTCACGACCTTGCCAGCTGGCGTGGCAGCGGCTTTTTTGACGGCTGCACGTTTTGGCTTGGCTTCGGCTTCGACGGCTTTTTTGGCAGCTGCCGGTTTGCGCTCGCGTACCGGTTTGACTTCCGGCGCTTCCTGGGTCGAAGCGAGGTGCTTGGACTTGGCTTTCGGGGCCGATGCGTCGGCCGCTTCCGGGGTCGACTTGCGCTTGGCGGCGCCCAGCTTGACGGGCTTGTCGCCCCAGATTTCTTCGAGGCGGTAGTACTGGCGGATGGCAGGCTGCATGATGTGAACGATCATGTCGCCCAGGTCCACCAGGACCCATTCGCCGGTGTCTTCACCCTCGATGCCAACGACGTCGCCGCCGGCTTCCTTGACCTTGTCACGGACCGACGCGGCCAGCGATTTGGTCTGGCGGTTCGAGGTGCCCGAGACGACAGCGATGCGGTCGAAAAGGCTGGTCAGGTGCACGGTGTCGAACACCTGGATGTCCTGGCCTTTGATGTCTTCGAGCGCATCGACGACGAGGGTTTGAAGTTTTTTGATATCCATTAGATTTTGTAGAGATTATGTTGTTGAATATAGTCTAGCACTACCGGGGAGATAAGCGAGTTCGCCGTCTCTCCGCGTTGTAACGCCGCACGGACCTGGGTGGCTGAGATATCCACATCCAGCGTCTGCGCCAGGTAAGCATGGCCAGACGGGGTATTACGCAGCTGCGCCAGACTGCCGCGGCGCTGCTGAAGTTCTGTCAGGACCGCAGTCGGCAATGCCGCCTCGGCCAGGGAGTAGCCCGGGCGCGCAGCCACGCCGATATGGGCCAGTTCAAACAGCGCGTGCCAGTCGCGCCAGGTGTCCAGGTGCTGCAATTGGTCCGCGCCCATCAACAGCACGATGGAAGCATCGCTCCCCAATTCGGCACGCAGATTACGCAGCGTGTCGATGGTGTAGGTCGGCGTGCTGCGGTCAATCTCCTGGCGGTCCAGGGTGATGGGCAGGGACGCTTCGCCAAAGGCCAGTTCGAGCATCGCCAGCCGCTCTTCGCCGCTGGCGCGCAAGGGCGCTTTTTGCCATGGGTTGCCGGCCGGGAGAATGCGCAGTTGGTCAGGGTGAAGCAGCTTCTCAAACAGGGCAGCCAGTGCTACATGGCCGTGATGGACCGGGTCGAAACTGCCTCCCAGCAGTGCGACGCAAAACGTCACGTTGCGAGCCAGTCGCGGTGCACCAGGAAGTCGGTGTAGAGCGCCGCTTCCGCGCTGCCAGCTTCCGGTTTCCAGTCGTAGCGCCATTTTACGATCGGCGGCATCGACATCAGGATCGCTTCGGTGCGCCCGCCGGACTGCAGGCCAAAGAGCGTGCCGCGGTCGAACACCAGGTTAAATTCCACGTAGCGACCGCGCCGATATGCCTGGAAGTCGCGTTCGCGCTCGCCATAGGGCTGGTCCTTGCGCGCTGTCAGGATCGGCAGGTAGGCGCCGATAAAGCTGTTGCCCACGCTTTGCACCATGGCGTAGCTGGCGTCGAAACCGGGAGCGTTGAAATCATCGAAGAAAATGCCGCCCACGCCACGTGGTTCCTTGCGGTGTTTCAGATAGAAGTACTCGTCGCACCAGGTCTTGAAGCGGCCGTGCAGGTCTTCGCCAAAAGGCGCAAGCGCGTCGCGGCAGCTTTGGTGGAAGTGGCGGGTGTCCGCTTCATTGCCGTAATAGGGCGTCAGGTCCATGCCGCCGCCGAACCACCACACCGGGTCCTGGCCTTCGGCCGTGGTGGTAAAGAAGCGCACGTTCATGTGCACGGTCGGCGCGTACGGATTGCGCGGATGGATCACCAGCGACACGCCCATTGCTTCCCACGAGCGGCCTGCCAGTTCCGGACGGCCGGCGGCGGCCGATGGTGGCAGGTTGGCGCCCATCACGTGCGAAAAATTGACGCCGCCACGCTCGATGACATTGCCTTCCTCGATCAGACGCGACACGCCGCCTCCGCCCTCGGGCCGGTCCCACGCATCGCGCAGGAAGGGCTTGCCGTCGACCTGTTCCAGCGCTGCGACAATGCGCGACTGAAGATCGAGTAGCCAAGCCTTGACGGCCGCGGGGTTCGGGGTGGACATTCGGGTGGGATCGGGGAATAAAAAAGTGAGGACGAATTGTACACTGTCCGGGGGATTTATGATATAGGGGCCTTTGACGGCTTCCCCATCAACCCACTGTCCTTGCGAAAGCGAGGACCCATGCACAGGGTAAGCAGAGTAGGTTTGCTCCGCGCTTGCGCTCTATGGGTCCTCGCTTTCGCAAGGACAGTGTGTGCTTGTGCTATCTCAGTGTGTGCTTGTGCTCTCTCAGTGTGTGCTTGTGCTCTCTCAGTGTGTGTTCGTGCTATCTATCTCAGTGCGTGTTCGTGCAATCTCAGCGTGTGCTCGTGCTATCTACCGCAGTGCGTGTTCGTACGATCTCAGTGTGTGTTCGTGCGATCTACTAGTCAGACCGGTTCGTGGCAAACGGCTTCCACGTTGTGGCCGTCCGGGTCGCGCACAAAGGCACCGTAATAGTTGGGGTGGTAATGGGCGCGGATGCCAGGTGCACCGTTGTCGACGCCGCCGGCTGACATGGCCGCCGCGTAGAACGCATCCACCATGGCGCGCGAGGTGACGCGAAAGGCGACGTGAATGGGCGGCTGGTTCGGTGTGCCGGCGCTGATCCAGAAGTCCGGTTTCTGGGCTTCGCCAAAGCCCGCCACATCGGTGTGGCCGGTGACGCTGGCCGGAAATTCCAGCAACAAGGTGTAGTTGATCGGGGCCAGTGCGGCCGTGTAGAAGGCTTTGCTTTTGCCAAAGTCGCTGACGCTAATGCCAGTGTGATCAATCATGGAAACTCCCCGATGTGAAAGCGCCAGTGTAGCGACAGGCGTTTATCTGGTCGACAGCTTTTCAATTGCCCGTATACCGGCCAACATCTTGTCGCGGGCTGAGGAATTGGCCGAATGGACGAACATCGCCGGCGCGATGAAACCACGCAAGGCGACTGCTTCCTCGACCCACAGCACCACGTCGTAACCGGTACCGCGCACATCGTCGCCGAGGTCGTGGTCCAGGCTCAGTTCCCGCACTTGGCCGGTCTCGAGCAGGGCGATGACTTCGTCCGGCCAATACGCGCGGACCCAGCCATCGGGTGTCGCCCGTTCGTCGTCGAGGTAGACCTTCACCAGCGGGCGATCAGTGCTTCAGGCCGCGCCAGCCGATATCACGGCGGAACTGGGCGCCGTTGAAATGGATCTGATCGACGGTTTCGTACGCCTGCTTCTGCGCCATCTTGACACTGTCGCCAAGTCCAACGACGCACAAGACACGCCCGCCGCTGGTGGTCAGCTTGCCGCCGGCCTGGTCGGTGCCGGCGTGAAAGGTCACGCATTCCGGCGTTTCAGGCGGGATGCCGTCGATGACGTCACCCTTGCGCGGACTGTCCGGGTAGCCGGCAGCGGCCATGACGACGCCCACTGCTGTGCGGCGGTCCCATTCAAGTTCGACCGTATCGAGCGTGCCGTTGACAGCATGCTCCATCACGCCCAGCAGATCGCTTTTCAGGCGCGCCATGATGGGCTGGGTTTCCGGGTCGCCCATGCGGCAGTTAAATTCCAGCGTGCGCGGGTTGCCCTTGTCATCAATCATCAGGCCGGCGTACAAGAAGCCGGTGAACACGATGCCATCCTTGGCCATGCCGGCGATGGTAGGGTTGATGATTTCGCGCATCACGCGTGCATGCATGGCAGGCGTGACGATGGGCGCGGGCGAATAAGCACCCATGCCGCCCGTGTTCGGGCCTTCGTCGTGGTCCTTCAGGCGCTTGTGGTCCTGGCTGGTGGCCAGGGGCAGCACGTTCTTGCCGTCGCACATGACGATGAAGCTGGCTTCTTCGCCTGCCAAAAATTCTTCAATGACAATGCGCGCGCCAGCGTCGCCGTAGCGGTTGTCCGCCAGCATCTGGTCCACCGCCGTGTGCGCTTCCTCGAGCGACATGGCCACGACCACGCCCTTGCCGGCAGCTAAGCCATCGGCCTTGATCACGATGGGTGCACCCTGCTCGTCGATGTAGACGTGGGCCAGCTCGGCGTCCACGAAGCTTTTGTACTTGGCCGTTGGAATGCCGTGACGCTGCATGAAAGCCTTGGCAAAATCCTTGGAGCTCTCAAGTTGGGCGGCTTCCTTGGTGGGGCCGAAAATTTTCAGGCCGCGCGAACGGAACAGGTCGACGATACCGGCGGCCAGCGGAATTTCCGGGCCGACCACGGTCAGGTTGATGTGTTCCTTGACGACGAACTCGGCCAGTTGCTCCGGGTCGCTCAGGGCCACGTTGACCAGGCGGATGTCGCGCGCGGTGCCACCATTGCCTGGTGCAACGTAGACCATTTGGATGCGTTCGGATTGGGCCAATTTCCAGGCCAGGGCATGTTCACGGCCACCAGAGCCGACTACCAGGATTTTCATAGGCTGCTTAGTCTTCGATCAGAGCGTTGGTATAGACTTCCTGGACATCGTCGAGGTTTTCGAGCGCGTCGAGGATCTTCTGCATCTTTATGCCGTCTTCGCCGGAGAACACGGTCTCGGTGGCCGGCTTCATGATTACTTCGGCGACGTCGGCCTTGAAGCCGGCTTTTTCCAGCGCTTCCTTGACGCTGATGAAGGCGAACGGATCGCACACGACTTCAAAGCCGCCTTCTTCGTCGGCCACCACATCGTCGGCGCCCGCTTCCAGGGCGCATTCCATCAGCTTGTCTTCGTCGGTGCCGGGCGCAAACAGGAATTGGCCGCAATGCTGGAACATGAAGGCGACCGAGCCTTCGGTGCCCATATTGCCACCATGCTTGTTGAACGCGTGGCGCACTTCAGCCACCGTGCGCACGCGGTTGTCGGTCATGCAGTCCACGATGATGGCGGCGCCGCCGATGCCGTAGCCTTCGTAGCGCACCTCTTCATAGTTCACGCCTTCCAGGCCGCCCGAGCCACGCTGGATGGCGCGGGTGACGTTTTCCTTCGGCATATTGGCATCAGCAGCCTTGTCCACGGCCAGGCGCAGGCGTGGGTTGGTCGCGATATCGGGACCGCCCATACGGGCGCCAACGGTGATTTCCTTGATCAAGCGGGTCCAGACCTTGCCGCGCTTGGCGTCGGTGGCGGCCTTCTTGTGCTTGATATTGGCCCATTTGCTGTGTCCAGCCATGTCGAAAATTCCTTAGACGGTATGCGAGAGTGGCCGACATTTTAACATGGGGCCAGCCCAAAATCTGCCACGCCAAGCCGGCTTTGGCGATTCGAATTACAATCGTCGCATGAGCAAAAGCGCCAGCGCGACACCTTCCCCCGCCTTTCCGCCTCCTATTGCGCGCCCGGCCCTGCTGGGGGGGCTGGCCATTGCCATCGGCGGCGCCGTGCTGTTTTCCACCAAGGCCATCGTGGCCAAGTTGCTTTATCGCTACAACATCGATGCGATCACGGTGATTGCTTTTCGCATGCTGTTTTCCCTGCCCGTGTTTGCTGTCGTTGCTCTTTGGCAAATGCGAACCCAGGCGCCGCTGTCGGTGGCCGACCG
>JBJMVX010000149.1:0-3680 GCA_045810445.1 Massilia sp. | reverse complement strand
TCGAAGCGCTCTTGCGCGTCATCGTCGACCACCTTGGTGGCCCCGGCGTACAGGGCCGCCGCGACCAGCAGCGAAATAGCCAACCCCAAGCCGGGCAAGGCCAGGCTGCGCCAAGCAGACGTTGTACTACCCATCAATCGAGAAAGTGCCTGCCGCATCGTGGTCCCGTGTCCTCGCCAGCGCGTACGCGCTCCAGGCAAGATTACTGTGGCTGCCTTGAAGAAGCAATTGAATTGATACGTGTGGCCCGCACCGCCAACGCGCCCTTACTGGCGCTTAATCGTAGAACGGCGCCACCAGCGCAGGCCAGCAGGCCAGTTCGATCTGGTCGAGGGCCTCGCGTTCGCAGCGCGCATGGGGCGCGGCGTCGTCAATACAGTCTGCCTGTGTGTCGTGCAAAGATGCGGGTTCGCCTGCCGGTGCCGGCTCGGCATCTGCGCCCTTGCGATGCCAGTCGCGCCGGCGCAGCCAGGCGGCGGCGCGCTCGAAGTCCCAGCCCGTGTACTTGTCATGCATAAGTCCTCCCCTGTATGTACCGGTCAGACCCACACCTGGCGCCGGCGTTCGCTGGCCGGCAAAGAAGTTTGATATTGCGCAAAGACCGAAAGTCGATAAATGCTAGCTAGCAAAACTACCAGCTTCCCCGCGCAATTGTGCGCGCTTGTAATGACGCAACGCCGCCGGCATGGTCCCGCGCCGTTTTCTACAGGAGAACCGCATGTCCCAGCTCATCGCCAGTCCGCCCGCGCCCGCCATTCTGCCCGCGCCCACCATCCAGGAAGAAGTGCAGTCGTGGTATTGGAACGAGACGCTCGCACGCGGCCTCGAGTCCGTGTACAGCCTGCTTCCCCAGATCGACATCTTGTGCGAGCGCGCGAGCCAACTACCGGCGCGCGCCGGATTGACGCGGCCCGTGCTGGGCCAGTATCTGAGCATGGTCAGGGCCCTGGCTGGCGCCTGGCCCCTGCATTGCCGCCCCGTGCTGCAGGGGGCGCTGGAGAATCTGCGCGCCACGGCACAGTGCCTGGCGGCCCACGCCGATCCCGTGCTGGCCGTCGCAGCCTGGCCGGCCAGCATGGCTGCACCCATGGCCGCCTTTGAAGCATTTGGTGCCACGCTGCATGACAGCCTCTCGCAACTGGCACGCGTGGCCAATGACCTGGAGGCCGACGCACAGCACGTCAGGCTGCGTTTGCAGGCCGACCAGATGCAGATGTTTTTGTTAAAGCGTCAACTGGAATCGTCGGCGGGCGACTGTGCGCGCGCCAACGTCCAAGGGCAGATTGCGCAATTGCACGGCGAGCAGGCGCTGACCAGGGCCGAAGCCGACTATCTGGACAGCGTGCGCGCGGCCGTGGCGCCCTGCCTGGCAGCCGTGGCGCGCCTGGCCGATGCCAGCGGCCAATTGGTCGCCGGGCTGCAGGCGCTGGCAGCGGCCCAGGCCAGCTTGGGACAGTTGCTGCCCGCACAGCCAGGCACACTGGAGCAAGCCGGCGCTGCGCTCACGACAGCGCTATCGCAGTGGCAAGGATGGGCGCTGGCCACCGAAGGCCAGCCCGCTGGCGCCCAGGCTCAGGAAGCGAGGCTGTATTCGAACAGCGCGGCATAAGTGGCTTCGACGTCGATGGTCAGCGCCACCGCTTTTTCGATGCCAATTTGCAGCGGCTCGCCGATACGCTGGATCACCACGCCTGCACGCCGCAGCAGCCGTTCGATGGCGGTGGTGGTGACCGTCACGTATTGACCCAGCCCCAGGTGATGGCCATGGCTGATGATTTCGGCAATCGATTCCATGGTGATGTCGGAAAAGCCGAAGTTCGAATTGCCGTCGGTTTCGATCGCAAAGCGGCTCAGTTCCCAGATGCGGGCATCCTGGGGCGCGGGGCGCCCGTGCAGCAATTGCGCAAACGAATCCTTGAGCATGTAAGGGCCTTCGGTGGGCAACAGGCGCCAGCAGCCGCGCAGCATGCCCCCGCCTGGCTCCCTGATCATCATGTAGACCGGATCGAGGGCATCGTAACCGTCGATTTCCATACCGCTGAGAATAGGAACTTCCCAGCCCAGCCGGTCCTTGAAGACCTTGGCCCGCAGTGTATGCATCTCCCACAGGTCACGCGATTTAAAGTCACGTCGTGCAGCGATTTGTATGTGCAATGCCATCTAGTACCTCGCTAAGTTAAGTTATGCATCCCGCATGGAGAATCATGCAAAAAGGATAGAAACATAACTAGCAGAATTGCTAGGTGGCTTGACAAGGCAGAGGGTGGAATACTGGGATTTTCATGGAGAGGAACGGTATGGCACAAGACGACGAATTCAATTTCCACGCCTCTGCAGTGACCGAGCCGGCAGGCGCAACGGCTCACGCGGGCGCCATCATGGCCAACACGGCCCATGCAGAGCTGAAGAAATTTAGAATCAGCAAGCGCGAAAGCCAGGAAAAATTCTGGGGCCGTTTTGGCGTGACCCAGTCCAGCGGCAGCCGCTTCGAGACCGGTCTGGGCATTCCGCCGCCGGTGGCCATTCTGGTCAAGCTCTATGTCAAGGGCCGACTCAGCGATGGGGATCTTCCGGGGTAAGTATCCCAAGGCTGATGGCCTTGACCAGCGCCTGCTGGCGCGTATTGACGTTGAACTTTTGCCGGATATTACCGATGTGAAAGTTCACCGTCGCTTCGGAGCAGGCGGTGATCTTGGAAATTTCCCAGGATGATTTGCCTACCATCACCCAGTTCAATACTTCCAGTTCGCGCTTGGTCAGGCGCGGCACTTCTTCCGTACTGCTGCGCGCATTAATAAAACGCAGCGACGATTCAAACGCATAGTCGCGGATCAGGGACAAGGACGGCATGAGCATGCCGATCGTATCTTCCATGTCGCTGTCGGCCTTCGCATCGGAGGCAAAACTGATGACCCCAAATTCGCCATTCGGTCCATGCACGGGGAAAGTGATGCCCGAGCGGATGCCGTGACCGCAAGCTTCTTCGTACAGCGCTTGCTGGTCCGGTGAGCGAAACGTTTCCGGCTCCCACACGATGGGCAGGGAACTGCCCAGGCAGTGGCTGACGGTTGGATCGACATAGTGCAATTTGTCGGCGTCATAGCGCGCGCGCCATACGGGCGAGTAATTACTCTGCAGAAAAGCGTTCTCCAGCTTGGCATGCTTGGAGCCAACAGCGCCATACAATACCTGGTCGAAACCCTGACTGCGGGCGAGCTTGAAGAGCGCCGTTTGCCAGCTCGCTTCGCTATCGCTTTTCAGCAGTGTTACCAATTGCCCCAGTTCGACCATCTAGCCCGCCTTGTTTGTTTCCTAATCTTACACACAAATGTCGCAAAGACATTGAATCGTATGACTGAAGTAACAAAAACTCAATCGATTTACACCAATAGTAACGAGTGCATTCAACCAATAAACAACGCCATGGACAAAACTGACGGTCATTTCCCTTTTGGAATATTGGCCACAGGGTGTTAAGTTTCCCTATGATAACCGTTGTGTTGACACAACGACCAAGATGGTCAACGATGCGTGCGTCGTGGAAACGTTGTTTCGGCTACCCTGCGCAACTATGCACTGGAAAAAAGTTCCCCAATTGTTAAACTGGGCGGGTAGCGCCATGCCGGCGCCCAGGCTCACACGCGCCCCACGCTACACCTGATAAGAAAGCGGGATTTCCC
>JBJMVX010000148.1:0-29997 GCA_045810445.1 Massilia sp. | reverse complement strand
CGCGCCCAGCAATCGCTAGCGCTCATGTACCAAATGGGCACAGGCGTCCCGCGCGATCTAGAAAAAGCCGATCAATGGACGTATATCCGCGATCCGAATAGGCCGCTTCCCGCCATCCGCACCGTTGCTCCACCACCACGGTGACCATGCCCTTGGCGCAAATGCACAAGCCCTAGCGCAATTGGACAAGACCATGTCACATTTCCATGTTCTGATGCTTAGCGTTCAGGCAATGTTGCAACATTGCCGAGCGTTCTGCTCTGCCTGTTGCCGGTTCAGCGTGCATGTCGCATTCTGCCAGGCAACCGTAGGCCCATGCATGTTCGGCCTGCGTTGATCATGGAGATTCGCAATGAAGTTGATCGTCAAAGCGCTGCTAGGCGCCACTGTCGTCCTTGCCAGCTATCTGAATGCCTCTGCTGAAACCGTCTACGGCCTGAGCACCAAACAAGCCCAGCCGGCTGCCAAACCCACCGCCATCGACAATGCCAAGCGCTACGGCGCCTGGAAAGTCGCTGCCATGCTGGGCGACCGCCAATTCGCTGCGCTGGTTCAGCGCCAGTTCTCGGGTGACGTAAAAAGCGCCATGCTCAAACCGGTGCTGGACGAGTACAGCGGCACCAGCGTGCAGGCGAAAACTGCAGCCGAGGCCATGCGCTCGACCGATCTGGTGGTTCGCCAGCAAAAGGCCATCGCCGGCGACACTGACAGCGTGATGGAAATGACGCTCTACACACCACGCCATTTCGCCGGAAAGATTGACTGGAAAAATCTGCTGGTGGCCTATGCACCGTCGGGCCGCAAGAAAACCTGGACCACGGTCGAAGCTTTCGACAACAAGGGCGCCAGCTACCGGCTCGACGTCCAGAAAGCGCCGTCGGTGCCAGTGCTGATCGTCGGCCTGAACCGCACCGAAGCGCACCGCGCCGGTATCGCCGTCATGAATCGCCACCTGCAAGCGGCTGGTTTGCAAAAAATCGCGCCCATGGCCAAAGCCGGCGTGGCACCGCTCGCCGCCAATATCGAGACGACCAAGCTGACACGCGTGCGCCTGAATAATGATGAAGAGCCCTGGATTTCGGGCGCCGCTGAAGTATATGCGATCGTCTCGGGCGTCTCGCCAGACCAGGCCAAGCCCACCCTGACGATTGTCGACATGCCCTACCTCGATTATGACGGCACCGATTACTCGCCGAACCAGATCCTGATTTTCTGGAGCGACTACCGTTACGCCGCCGCCAACGTGCAGCTCTTTGAACACGATGACAACACCAACTACCAATCATTGGCAGTGGCCCTGTCGCAGGGTGTGACAGCCATTCTGGGCGCCTTTGCGCCAGCCTATGCGGTAATTGGCCAGGTTGCGACCGCCATCTTGCAAGCCATGCCAGCCAATTGGTTCTCGAACGACGATGACTATCTCGATTCGTTCTATACGCTGGAAAAGGGCCGCAGCTACACCAACTATATGGGTGCAGCGGGGAATGCGAAAGTGTCGCTGGAACCGTACACCTTGATCGGGCAATAGGATGCGCGGACCACGGCCATTGCGGCCGTGGTCTTGGAAACGACTATTGGATGACCTTGTAGCACGGGGTGTAGGTTTTCCCGGGCAATTTCATCCGGCTTTGCGCCACGAAGGACGCCAGCAAGGCGTCCATCGGTCCCATGATCGAAGGATCGCCATGGATTTCGAAGTGGCCGAATTTCTCGATCGCGCGTATGCCTTCATCCTTCACATTGCCCGCCACCACACCGGAAAACGCGCGCCGCAGGTTCGCCGCCAGCAGATGTTTTTCCTGGTTCTTGTGCAGAGACAGATTGCGCATGTTCTCGTGGGTTGGCTTGAACGGACGCTGGAATTCCTCGTCGATCTTCAGCAACCAGTTGAAATAATAGGCGTCGCTGCGTGACTTGCGGAATTCGCGCACCTGGCGTATTCCGTTCTGCATTTCCTTGGCCACCATATCAGGATCATCGATGATGATCTTGTAGCGCTTCTGCGCTTCTTCACCCAGGGTATCGGCGATGAACTGGTTAATCTGGATGAAATAGTCGCGCGCTGTTTCCGGTCCCGTGAAAATGAGCGGGTAAGGCATGTCGGCATTGTCTGGATGAAGCAGGATACCCAGGATGTACAGGATTTCCTCGGCAGTGCCGGCGCCGCCTGGGAACACGATAATGCCATGCCCCGTGCGCACGAAGGCTTCGAGCCGCTTTTCGATATCGGGCATGATCACCAGGTCGTTGACGATCGGATTGGGCGACTCCGCTGCAATGATGCCCGGTTCGGAAATACCCAGATAGCGACCGCCCAGGAGACGCTGCTTGGCATGACCAATGGTGGCGCCTTTCATGGGCCCCTTCATGGCGCCCGGGCCGCAGCCGGTGCAGATATCGAGCTCGCGCAAGCCCATCTGGTAGCCGACTTCCTTCGAATAATTGTATTCCACCCGGTTGATGGAATGGCCGCCCCAGCACACGACCAGGTTCGGATTGCGCTGCGGCTGCAGCACATTGGCGTTGCGCAGGATATGAAAGACCGAATCGGTGATGCCCTCGGTGCGGGCCAGGTTGAATTTCGGGTTGTCGGTGACTTCATTGCTGATGAAGATAATATCGCGAAGCACCGCAAACAGATGCTCGTGGATCCCCTTGATCATCTTGCCATCGACGAAAGCGATCGCCGGGGCACCCTTGATTTCCAGTTTGATGCCGCGCTCGCGCTGCACGATGGAGATATCGAAGGATTCGTAACGTTCCAGCAGCTCCTTGCCGTCATCGATCGAGCTGCCGCAATTGAGCACGGCCAGGGCGCAGTTGCGGAAGATTTGATACAGGCCGCCCTGGCTGGTGTCGAGAAGCTTGGCCACTTCCGCTTTCGAGAGCACTTCAAGCTGGCCTTCAGGCGAAATCAGGGTGTCGACAACGTCGTGTTCCATGGTGCGCATTCCTTATGGTTCAGGTAAAACAAACAAGCTTGCAATGCCAATATACGACAAGTGACACGAACGTGGGGCTGAACATGACATTGTGCTTGCGCGCACCTGCGGCGCGCCTTAATTAGCACACTTGGCAAAAAGTCGCTTGCGATGGGCGATTTACATTAAAATGCAGCCCTATTGGAAAACTCCGACTATCCGTTTGGGCCTTTCATATGATTTATCCATTCATAACCATAATTATTCAGGAGATACCGGATGAGCGGTACCACTACACAGCCTAACAAGGAAGTCGTCATTCCCGAGTTCAAAAAGATCATGGGTCACCCAGCGCCGCTGTGGATGTTGTTCATGACCGAATTCTGGGAGCGTTTTGCCTTCTATGGCATCCGTTGGGCGCTCGTTCTGTACATCGTCAGTCAATTCTTCCATGGTGACAAAGCCGGCGAACAAGCCGCCAACCTGACCTATGGCTCCTACCTGGCGCTGGTGTATGCCGGCGCGGTTTTTGGCGGCTACGTGGCCGATAAAGTCATTGGCTACCAGCGTTCGATCCTGCTGGGCGCAATTTTCATGGCCGCCGGCCTGTTTGCGCTGACCGTCAATAACCAGGATATCTTCAAGCTGGGCCTGGCGACCATTATTGTTGGTAACGGTATGTTCAAGCCGAACATCTCCACCATGGTCGGCAAATTGTATTCAATTGCCGACACCCGCCGCGATTCGGGCTTTACCATTTTCTACATGGGCATCAATGCCGGCGCTTTCCTGGCACCGATTCTGACCCAATACCTGGCCCAGAAAGTATTCAACACTGGCGACATTCCCGACTACAAAATCGTGTTTTTCGCAGCCGGCATCGGCATGTTGATCAGCCTGGTGTGGTTCTACATCGGCCGTTCGCTGCTCAAGGGCATAGGCGCACCGGAAGCCGATGCCCAGAGCCCGGTCCGCGTGGTCATGGTTGCCGTTGGCGCGCTGGTCGTCATTCCTGTCATGTACATGCTGTTGAAAGCTGGCGCAGAGCCGCTGCAATATATTCTGATGGGCCTGTTTGCCGTGCTGGCCTTCATGCTCATGCGCGAAGGCATCCGCGACGGCGCCGTGGCACGCGACAAAGTGGTCGCCATGATGATCATCTTTGCCTTCAACATTCTGTTCTGGGCCTTCTTTGAGCAGGCTGGCAGTTCGTTCACCTTCCTGGCCGAAAACATCGTGCACCGCGAAGGTGCACTGTCGATGATCACCTTTGGCATGCCGGCCTTCCCGACTGCCTGGTTCCAGAGCGTGAACTCGGTGGCCGTGATTTCCTGCGCACCGATCCTTGCATGGGTCTGGATGGCCATGGCCAAGAAGAACATCAACCCATCGATTCCGCGTAAATTCGGCCTGGGCATCTTGTTCAATGCTGGCGCGTTCGGCCTGCTGTGGTACGCCCTGACCTTCCTGGTTGACCCGGCGGACAGCAAGATTCCATTCTGGACCTTGTTTGCCGTGTACTGGATCCAATCGGTGGGCGAACTGTGCCTCTCGCCAATCGGCCTGTCGATGGTGACCAAGCTGGCGCCTACGCGTCTGGTGGGCCTGGGCATGGGCGGCTGGTTCCTCTCCACCGGCATCGGCAACAATCTGTCGGGCATCATTGCTGCGCTGATCAGTGGCGACACGGGTATGTCAGTGCAATCGGCGCTGAAGGGTTACACCCAGGGCTTCTGGATTCTGACCACGGGCGGCATCATCTTGTTCCTGCTGGCACCGTTCATTCAAAAGCTGATGCACGGCGTCAAATAAGACGGCCATGTATCCTAGAAACGGCGGCCTGCGGGCCGCCGTTTTTCATTCCCCCTTACGCGTCAATATCTTGCCCCAACATCGGGGTCAGAGCTTACGCCGACTGTTCGGCTGCGCGCCGCATATCATTCATTTCCGCCACCAGCCAGGCGCGAAAACGCTGCACCTTGGGCATGCCTTGCTTGCGCGGGTTGACCAGGAAACGGTAGCCGCTGCCAAACGGCGCGCTGCGGCAGTTGATCTGGCGTAGCGAGCCTTTGAGGATGTCCTGGAAGGCGATGCCGTAGGCGACGAGCGCGATGCCCTGCCCTGCCACGGCCGCCTGGGCCAACACACCCCAGTGGCTGTAGCCGCGCGAGAAGTCGTATTTACCCTTCAAGGCCTTGTTTTCAGCGAGCAGCTGCAACCACGATTCGGGCGTCTTTTCATACAGCAGCGGGAAATTGGGCAGGTCGGCCAGCGTCAGTTCGCTTTGGCCAGGTCCCAGCAGATCCGGGCTGTAGACGGCAATGAGGCGCTCGCGAAACAGCATGTCCGGGTCGCCACTGCTCACCGGCCCATAGCGCACTGCCACGTCGGTACTTTCGTCGTCGAGGTTGACCGGCGCATCGTTTGAATCGAGCCGGATGTCGAGCTCGGGATAGAGCTTGGTGAAGCGGTGCATGCGCGGCACCAGCCATTTGATGGCAAACGAGTGGGTGGTGGAGATGCGCAGAATGGCTTCTTCGTCGCCGCCTTGCAGCGCGCCGATCTTGGCCCGCAGCTCGGCCAACATGCGCCCCACTGTGATGGCCAGCTCCTGGCCTTTTTCCGTCAGCGTGATATGGCGCGGGTGGCGGATGAACAGGGCAAAGCCGACCGTCTCTTCCAGATGCTTGACCTGCTGGCTGATCGCCGCCGGCGTCTTGTGCAGCTCCTGGGCCGCCAGTTTGAAACTGCCCCAGCGCGCGGCGCAATCGAAGTCGAGCAAGCCGGAGAGACTGCGCAGGGGCTTCATGTCGCCTCCATGCATAAGTTTTTCTTAGTCATTGCAACATTATTTATCGTTTGTTGATTCGCGTCCATAAGCAGAAAATATACTCGAATAGACAAGGAAACGCCATGCGCAAGAATATATTGGTTATCGGGGGCACTCGCTACTTCGGCAAACTGCTGGTCCAGCGTCTGCTGGCGGCCGGCCACCAGGTGACCATTGCCACCCGCGGCCACGCGCCCGACCCGTTTGGCGAGCGCATTTCCCGTATCCGCGTCGACCGTCGCAACGAGCGCGCCATGCTGGCTGCCTTCGCTGGCGCCAGCTACGACATCGTCTATGACCAGATGTGCTACAGCCCCATCGACGCGGCCATCGCGGTCAAGGTTTTCGCGGGCAAGGTCAAACGCTATATCGTCGCCTCCACCATCGAGGTCTATCGTGGCTTGATGGGTGTGCAGTCGACGCCCTTCCTCGAAACCGATCTCAATGTCCTGGCCCAGCCGATCGACACCAACTATCCGTGGCACGATCCCAAGCTGGCGACCCAGAGCTATGTGATGGGCAAAATTCAAGCCGAAGCCTATTTATTCCGGGACGGGTCGCTGCCGCTGGTGACAGTGCGCATCGGCCATGTCCTGGCCGGATCGGAAGACTTCACCGGACGCCTGGCGCATTACGTGGACCAGGCCCGCCAATATGGCGCGCTGCGCTACGCCAGCGCCGCTGCCGCCAGCTCCTTCCTGAGCGCGCAGGTGATCAGCGACTTCCTGGTGTGGGCCGGTGGCCAGAGCTTTACGGGCCCGGTCAATGCCGCCTGCGAAGGCGGCCTGTCAGCCTTCGATCTGTATCAGCGCGTGGGCATGGTGCTCGATACGCCGGTGCGCACAGTGCCCGCCACCCATGGCGCGGCGCCGGGCGAACTGAGTCCCTTCGATTATCCGGCGCCCTTCATGATGGACATGGGGCGCGCCACGGCACTGGGCTACAAGTTTGGCCATAGCGATGACTGGATCGATGACCTGATCCGCCAGCACGACCTGGCCTTCGTCTAAATCGCTTCGTTTATAATCCCTGCGTACGTGCCGTCACTACCGGAACGGCCCCACGCAGAGAGTACAATTTGAGCCTGTTCAGCACTTCCCCCTTGCGCTGGTTGCGCTTGTCGATCGTCATTCGCGTGTTTGCCGTGCTCTTTGGCGCAGGCGTTCTGTTTGCCCTCGGTGGCCTTGGCTACTTCCTCATCGCGGTCTATCCGAATGTGCCCGACATCGGCGCGGTTACCGACTACAAACCCAAAATCCCGCTGCGTATTTACACCGCCGACAATGTCCTGATCGGCGAATTCGGCGAAGAACACCGCGACTTTGTGCCCATCGCCCAGGTCCCCGACCTGATGAAGAAGGCCGTGCTGGCGATTGAGGACACGCGCTTTTACGAACACCATGGCATAGACTGGATCCGCGCCCTGGCGGCCGTGCGCGCCAATCTGGGCGGCAGCTTCCGCCAGGGTGGCTCCACCATCACGATGCAGGTGGCGCGCAATTTTTTCCTCTCGCGCGACAAGCAGATCAGCCGCAAGGCCAATGAAGTGGCGCTGGCCTACAAGATTGAAGATGCGCTGACCAAGGACCAGATCCTCGAGCTGTACATGAACCAGATCTTCATGGGCCGCCGCTCCTACGGCTTTGGCACGGCGGCCAAGGCCTATTTCGGCAAGGACCTGGCCAAGCTGTCGATCGGCGAGATGGCCATGCTGGCGGGGATTCCGCAGGACCCGGTACGCCACAATCCGGCCATCAATCCGCACCGCGCCAAGCAGCGCCAGGAAGTGGTCCTGCGCCGCATGCGCGATGTGGGTTACATTTCGCCAGCCCAGTATGCAGCGGCAATGGCAGAACCGATGCGCATCGCCACCGCACGCCAGGAATTCGACACCCATGCCGAATACGTGGCCGAACTGGTACGCCAGGAAGTGGTGGCTGAATTCAAGGACGACGCTTACACGCGCGGCCTGATCGTCATCACCACGCTGCGTCACGCCGAACAGGATGCGGCTTACGAATCGGTGCGCCGCAATGTGCTGGCCTACGACCAGCGCCACGGCTACCGTGGTCCGGAAGCCTTTATCGAGCTGCCCCAGGACGCCGCTGAACGCGAGGACGTCATCAACGAGGCCTTGCGCGCGCGCCCGGCCAGCGATGGTCTGATACCGGTCGTGGTGACGGCCGTCACGGCCAAGCTGGTCTCGGTGGAAAACCTCAATGGCGACCAGATTGGCATTAGCGGCAACGGCCTGCGCTTTGTCGTTCCGGCACTGTCGGCCCACGCCAAACCGGAACTGAAGCTGCGTCCCGGTGCGATTGTGCGCATCGCCAAGGACAACAAAAGCTGGTCCATCGCCCAGGTGCCGCTGGTGGCAGCGTCCTTCGTGGCGCTCGATAGCCACACGGGCGCCTACCATGCGCTGGTGGGCGGCTTTGACTTCAATCTGCAAAAGTACAACCACGTTACCCAGGCCTGGCGCCAGCCTGGCTCTTCAATGAAGCCCTTCATCTATTCGGCCGCGCTTGAAAAAGGCTACTCGCCAGGCACGGAGATTCTCGACGAACCGCTCGATATGCCAGGCGAGAATGCAGGCGCCACCTGGTCGCCGCAAAACGATGATGGCAAATACGATGGCCAGGTCACGATGCGCAACGCGCTGGCTCACTCCAAGAACGTGCCGTCAGTGCGCCTGCTACGCGCTGTCGGCGTGCTCGGTGCTCACAACTACCTGGCCAAATTTGGCTTCACCATGGAGCGCCAGCCACGCAACCTGACGCTGGCCCTGGGCACGGGTGCAGTCACGCCCTTGCAGCTGGCCGGCGCCTATGCCACCTTTGCCAACGGCGGCTACCAGATCAAGCCCTACCTGGTGGCGATGGTCAAGGACACCACGGGCGCAGTGCTGTCCGAGGCGAAGCCGGTGGAGCCGGATGAATCGATGCGGGTACTCGATCCGCGCAATGCCTACGTCATGGACAGCATGCTGCGCGACGTGACCCGCTTCGGCACGGCCGCAGCCGCCGGCCAGAAGATTTCGCGCACCGACATCGCCGGCAAGACCGGTACCACCAGCGACGCAGTCGATGGCTGGTTTGCCGGCTATGGCGGCAATGTGGTGGCAGTCGCCTGGATGGGTTATGACGATCCGAAGTCCCTGGGCGGACGCGAATTTGGCGCGACCCTGGCGCTGCCGATCTGGATCGACTACATGAAGGTGGCCCTGGCCAAGGCGCCGGTCCAGGAACGCGTGATGCCCGAGGGCCTGGTGCGCGAGGGCGAGGACTGGGTCTACACCGAATATGCCGGCAAGCCCGAGTTCAAAGTCATCGACGTCGAAGCCCTTCCGGCGCCCAAAGTGGAGGACGAAGCGGCGCCGACGGAATAGGCTGGTCGGCCCAGGCGAAAATATTTGCGTAACGACACGGCTTTCTGTGTTAGCATCTTTGCAATCACAGTTGATGGGGAGCACTGACGCTTCCCCGCAGGAGCTATTTTGTACGTCTGGAAGCAACTTTCGCCCTCCATCGCCCACCAGTTGGCCACCGGGCCAGCCTTCGGCATGACCGATACCGGTACCGTTCGTCCTTCGAATGAGGACAACTTTCTGATCGATCCGACGCTCGGCCTGCTGGCCGTGGCCGACGGCATGGGCGGCCATGAAGCTGGGGAAATCGCCAGTTCGGACGCCTTGATCGCGGTCTCGCAATTCATTCGCGCGCGCGCCGACAACAATGCGGACGATGCCGCGCCAAACTTCCAGCCCTCCATTTACGACCCGGCCCGCCTGGACCCCGACGTTGACTGGACCGATGCCAGTTACGACGCCATGATCACCCTGCATGACGCGATCGAATATGCCAACCAGCGCATGTACCAGACCAATGTGGAGAACCGCAAGGGTGCTGGCGGCGGCATGGGCACGACCCTGACTGGCATCTGGCAACCGCAGTCCGATGGCCCGGCGCTGGTATTTCACGTTGGAGACAGCCGCCTGTACCGCATGCGCGCAGGTCAGCTCGATCAACTGACCCAGGACCAGACCCTGTACCAGAGCGTCTACGAATCGGGCATTCGCACCAATCTGCCACCGCGCAATCTGCTGCTGCAGGCGCTTGGCCCTGCGCCAGCCATCAAGCCGGAACTGCAGGCCAGTCCAGTGGCGCCGGGCGATTTATACCTCTTGTGCAGCGATGGGCTGCACGGCACGGTATCGGACGCGAAGATTGCCGACGTGATGGCAACGGCCCTGCCCGCCGATCTGGGCGCCAGCTGCGCCGAGCTGATCGAGATGGCCAAGATGGGCGGCAGCCGCGACAACATCACGGTCTTGCTGTTCCAGTGCCAGGCCGGCTGAGGCTGATGAGCTATCGATTTTTTCGATCATAGCGTCGTAAATTTTCCGTTTTTTTCTGGGCCGCATGCGTTGCATAATGCTAGTCGTCGCAGATGCACCCCATCCACGCTCCACAAACGGAAAACCTCATGAAAAAACTGCTCGTTCTCGCCCTCGCCGCCGGCTTCTCCCTGTCCGCCCTTGCTGCGCCGGAAACCTATGTCATCGACAATTCCCACACCTTTCCGCGTTTCGAATACAGCCACTTCGGTTATTCGAACCAGGTGAGCCGCTTCGACAAGACCTCGGGCACCATCGTCCTCGACCGCGCCACCAAGTCGGGCGCCATTGATGTCACCATCGACACCACCTCGGTCGACACCGGCTTCCCCGTGTTTAACAACCACATCCAGGGCGAGGATTTTTTCGACACCAAGAAATTCCCGACCATCACTTTCAAGTCGAGCAAGCTCAATTTCAATGGCGACGCGCTGGCATCGGTGGATGGCAATCTGACCATCAAGGGCATCACCAAGCCAGTGACGCTGGAAGTGACGTCCTTCAAGTGCATGGCGCACCCAATGACCAAGAAAGATGCTTGCGGCGCCAATGCGGTCACCAAGATCAAGCGCAGTGAATTTAACGCTGGCAAATACGCGCCTTACGTGGGCGATGACGTCACCTTGACCATTGCGGTCGAAGCGTCCAAGCAATAAGCCTTAGCGAGTCGGCCGCAAGCCACGCTTGCAGGCCGCGTCAAAAGCGCTGAGAAACTCGAAGGCGGTGCCAAAGCGCTCGTCCTTCTCGCGTGCCAGCGCTTTTTGCACCACCTCATCGAAGCTGGTGCCCAGACCGGGTGCCGCTTCCGATGGCAGCACCTGGCGCTCGTTGGCTATCTGTCGCATGATCTCGAGCGCGCTGCCTTCAAACGGCGGCTTGCCCGTCAACACCTGAAACAGCACCACGCCGGCCGCAAAAATATCAGTCCGGGTGTCGATCGCCTGGCCACGCAACTGCTCGGGCGAGGGGCTGCGCGATGGCGCTGGCACCACGCCGCTGGTGTCGCCTTGGCGCCTGGCCAGGCCAAACCCGGCCAGCCGCAAATTACCAAATTCATCGATCAGCAAATTGCCATAGCGGATATCGGCATGCACGACGTCGTTGGCGTGAATGTGCACCATGGCCAGCAATAGTTGGCGGAAATTGGCAAACGTCACCGTGCCGTGGGACCCGCCCACATAGGCCATGCTGATCCAGGTGAATTCATTGGCCGCGCCGCATTCGTAAATGCGCATGATGTTGGGGTGATCGAACTGCATGGCAATGTCGACTTCGTAGAGCAGGCGCGCACGGCCGTCAAGGTCGCTGTCGCTGGCGATTTTCAAGACCAGCTTCTCGCCCTGGGCGCCGGCAGTGGCCAACCACACATTGCCGCGCGCAGGCTCGCCCAACGCCGACAACAGGAGGTAAGGGCCAATTTGCCGCGGCGTCTTCATGTGTCTTGCAATCTATATCTCATGTCACAATGATACTTGCAATAGCCTGTGTTTCAAGACCGCGCTGTACGGAATACCACGCTTTTGCATGCGTTCATCAAAAAATGCTGTTCCATCTTGCCAGCCATACAGAAGTGCAGGCGCGCTTTCCTCCTGTAGAATCGCTGGGGCGGAAAACTGCCGCTTCACACTCCTGCTTCGAGGTCACGGATGGCGTTTCAGATTGAGAATAAATTGGTCATTGGCGTCGCTTCCAGCGCGCTCTTCGATTTAACGGCTTCGCACCAGGTCTACCAGGAGAGCGGCCCAGAAGCCTACCGCAGCTACCAGGAGCAGCACATCGACACCATCCTCGGCAAAGGTGTCGCCTTTCCCTTTATCCGCCGCTTCCTCAATATAAACAAGTGCTTTCCGCGCCAGACGCCGGTGGAAGTGGTCCTGTTTTCGCGTAACTCCCCGGAAACCGGGCTGCGCGTCATGCGCTCGATTGCCCATTACGGGCTCGACATTTCGCGCGCTGCCTTCATGACCGGCAAGTCGCCGTACACCTATCTGCCTGCCTTTAACGCCGCTTTGTTCCTGAGCGCCAATGAAGAAGACGTGAAAAGCGCCATTGCAGCCGATTACCCGGCCGGCCTGGTGCTCCCCTCCAAGATCGATGACGACCAGGACGACAACGAACTGCGCGTCGCCTTCGACTTTGACGGCGTCATTGCCGACGATGAATCGGAAACCATCTTCAAGCGCAACAACGACATCGACGAATTTCACGCCCACGAAACCAAGCACGTGGACACGCCCCACCGCCCGGGCCCGCTGGCCGACATGTTCCAGAAACTGGCGCTCATGCAGCGCATGGAAGAACGGGCCCAGCGCCGCGATCCCCACTACAAGAAAATCCTGCGCATTGCCATCATCACCGCCCGCAACGCGCCTTCCCACGAACGCGTGGTCACTACCCTCAAAAGCTGGGGCGTGTCGGCCAATGAAACCTTCTTCCTGGGGGGAATGAACAAGGCGCGCGTGCTGTCCGTGTTCAAGCCGCACATCTTCTTCGACGATCAGCTCACCCATCTGAAGGCCTCTCCGGGTGGCACCATCCCGATGGTCCACGTCCCGTTTGGCATCGCCAACAAGCGCCCGCTGGTCTGAGCTGAGCCATCGTGCGGCGCCCTGCCGCCAGCGGCGTGGGGCGGCCGATCGAGAACTGGCGTACAAGGTATAATCGACGGTCCCAGATGATGCCTTGAGACTCGCAGCCTGCATGCCTTTCGACTTAAAAAAATCCCTTCCCAAATCCGGCAATCGCTTCGCGCTTCCGACGCTCTATGGTTCCTCGGATGCCTACGCGCTGGCCCTGGCCGCGCTCGAGCTCAAGTCCAGCGCCCAGATGCTGGTGGTCGTGGTGGCCAGCGCCAGCGATGGCCAGCGCCTGCTCGACGAAATCCCCTGGTTCGCCGAGGGCAAGCTGCAATGCCATTTGCTGCCCGACTGGGAAACCCTGCCCTACGACGCCTTCTCGCCCCACCAGGATCTGGTGTCCGAGCGCCTGGCCACCCTGTACGAAGTCCAGCACGGCCAGTGCGATGTGCTGATCGTGCCTGCCACCACCGCCCTGGTGCGGCTGGCGCCACCGGCATTCTTGGCCGGCTACACCTTCTTCTTCAAGCAGGGCGAAAAGCTCGACGAGGCCAAACTGAAGGCCCAGCTCACCCTGGCCGGCTATACCCACAATTCGCAAGTCATGTCGCCGGGCGAATACTCGGTACGCGGCGGCCTGATTGATTTGTTCCCCATGGGTTCGGCCCTGCCCTACCGGCTCGACCTGTTTGGCGATGAAATCGAAACCATCCGCACCTTCGATGCCGACACCCAGCGCTCGCTCTACCCGGTGCGTGAAGTGCGCCTGCTGCCGGGACGTGAATTCCCGATGGACGAGGCGGCGCGCACCACCTTTCGCAATCGCTGGCGCGAGCGCTTCGAAGGCGATCCTTCGCGCTCCGTGGTCTACAAGGACATCAAGAGCGGTATCGCCTCGGCCGGTATCGAATACTACCTGCCCCTGTTTTTCGAACAGACCGCCACGCTCTTCGACTACCTGCCACCCAAGGCCAGCCTGGCCCTGGTGGGCGACATTGATGCTGCCATCAAGCGCTTCTGGGTCGATACCGAATCGCGCTACCGTTTCCTCAAGGCGGACCGCGACCGCCCGATTCTCGCGCCCGACGAAATCTTCCTCTCCGATGAAAATTTCTTCGCGCTGGCCAAGCCCTTCGGACGCTGGGTCATTACCCGCGACGCCGACCTGCAGCCATCCGAACTGTCGGCGCCCATCCCCAACATCGCCGTCAATCGCCGCATCGATGACCCGCTGACCAATCTGCGCTCCTTCCTGCTCCAGAGCGGCAAGCGCGTGATGATCTGCGCCGAATCGAACGGCCGCCGTGAAACGCTGCAGCAGTATTTCAACGAATATCAGCTAGCGCCTATTCCGGTCGAGGGTTACGCCGGCTTCCTGGCATCAGACGCGAAACTTGCGTTGGGCGTGGCGCCCCTGCAGGCGGGCTTTGAACTGAGCGAAGCGTCGGCCGGTGAACTGGTGTTCATCACCGAGACCGAGCTGTATGCCGGTTCCGGACGGCGCGCCGGCAAAAAGAAGCAGGAAGGCGTCACCCAGGTCGAGTCCATGGTGCGCGACCTGTCGGAGCTCAAAATTGGCGACCCGGTCGTTCACATCAACCACGGCATCGGGCGCTACATGGGCCTGACCAGCATGGACCTGGGCGAAGGCGAGACCGAATTCCTGCACCTTGAATACGCCAAGGACACCAAGCTCTATGTGCCGGTGTCGCAACTGCACGTCATTTCGCGCTACTCCGGCGCCTCGCCCGAAGACGCGCCCTTGCATGCCCTGGGCTCGGGCCAGTGGGAAAAGGCCAAGCGCAAGGCCGCCGAACAGGTACGCGACACCGCCGCCGAACTCTTGAACCTATACGCGCGGCGCGCCCTGCGCAAGGGTCACTCCTTCGAATACTCGGCCCACGACTACCAGAATTTCGCCGACAGCTTCGGCTTCGAGGAAACGCCAGACCAGGCCGAGGCGATCAACAACGTCATCAAGGATATGACGGCCGGCAAACCGATGGACCGACTGGTGTGCGGCGATGTCGGCTTCGGCAAGACCGAGGTGGCGCTGCGCGCGGCCTTTATCGCCGTCATGGGCGGCAAGCAGGTAGCCATCCTCGCGCCCACCACGCTTCTGGCCGAGCAGCACGCGCAAACCTTTGCCGACCGCTTTGCCGATTGGCCGGTGCGCATTGCCGAACTATCGCGCTTTCGCACCGGTAAAGAGATCAACACCGCCATCAAGGGCATGGCCGACGGCACCCTCGACATCGTGATCGGCACCCACAAGCTGCTCTCGCCCGACGTCAAATTCGAGCGTCTGGGCCTGGTGATCATCGACGAGGAACACCGTTTTGGCGTGCGCCAGAAGGAAGCGCTCAAGGCCCTGCGCGCCGAAGTCGATGTGCTGACCCTCACGGCCACGCCAATTCCACGCACCCTGGGCATGGCACTCGAAGGCTTGCGCGACTTTTCCATCATCGCCACGGCGCCGCAAAAGCGCCTGGCCATCAAGACCTTCGTGCGCAGCGAAGATGGCTCGGTCATCCGCGAAGCCTGCCTGCGCGAGCTTAAACGCGGCGGCCAGATCTACTTCCTGCACAATGAAGTGGAAACCATCCAGAACCGCTTGGCGATGCTCAGCGAGTTGCTGCCGGAGGCGCGTATCGGCGTGGCCCACGGCCAGATGCATGAGCGCGACCTGGAAAAGGTCATGCGCGACTTCGTGGCCCAACGTTTCAATATCCTGCTGTGCACGACCATCATTGAAACCGGCATTGACGTGCCGACGGCGAACACCATCATCATGCACCGCGCCGACAAATTCGGCCTGGCGCAGCTGCACCAGTTGCGTGGCCGCGTGGGCCGTTCTCACCACCAGGCTTATGCCTACCTGCTGGTAACGGACGTGACGGGGCTGACCAAACAGGCGCAGCGCCGGCTCGACGCGATCCAGCAGATGGAAGAACTGGGCAGCGGCTTTTTCCTGGCCATGCACGACCTGGAAATCCGGGGCGCTGGCGAAGTACTGGGCGAGAACCAGTCTGGCGAGATGCTCGAAATCGGCTTTCAGCTCTACTCGGACATGCTCAACGAAGCCGTGCGCTCGCTCAAGGCGGGCAAGGAGCCGGATCTGGCCGCGCCACTGGCGACGACCACGGAAATCAATCTGCATGTACCGGCGCTGCTGCCGGCCGACTTCTGCGGCGATGTGCACGAACGGCTGTCGGTCTACAAACGCCTGGCCAATTGCGCGACCCAGGAAAAAATCGACGACATGCAGGAAGAGCTGATTGACCGCTTCGGCAAGCTGCCCGACCCGGTGCAGGCGCTCATTGAAACGCACCGCCTGCGGGTGGCAGCGAAGGCCGTTGGCATCATCAAGATTGATGCGCATGGCGACGCGGCCAGCATGCAGTTCATGCCCAATCCGCCCATCGACTCGATGCGCATCATTACCCTGATCCAGAAGAACCGCCATATCAAGCTGGCCGGCCAGGACAAGCTGCGCATTACGGCCAGCATGCCGGACCTGGCGGCGCGGGTCACCCAGATCAAGCAAACCATCAAACAACTGACTGCCTAACGATGACGATGAACCTGGTCCTGCAGGGCCCAAACGCGCCCCACGCCACTTTGCACAGCATTGCCACCCTGGCCGGCGCCACCACCGTCGTGCCTCTGGGCCCACACGCGGTACGCTGCGAAGGCGTGGACGATAGCGCCGCCCAGCGCCACGCGGTTGGTGAGGCCGCCGAAGCCGTCGGCATCGACGCCACCTACATCGCCGCCGGCCGGAGCCTGGCCGACTTCCGCCTGGTCGCCATGGACATGGACTCGACCCTGATCACCATCGAATGCATTGACGAAATCGCCGACATGCAGGGTCTCAAGCCCCAGGTGGCCGAGATCACGGAAGCGGCCATGCGCGGCGAGCTGGAGTTTTCCGAAAGCCTGATCCGGCGCGTGGCCCTGCTCAAGGGCCTGGACGCAGCCGCACTCGAACGCGTCTACACCGAGCGCCTGGCCATTTCCATGGGTGGCGAAGCAATGCTGGCAGGTGTCAAGGCCGCCGGCCTGAAGACGCTCCTGGTGTCGGGGGGCTTCACCTTCTTCACCGAGCGCCTCAAGGCCCGCCTGGGTCTGGACTACACCCATGCCAACGCGCTGGAAATCGTCGACGGCAAGTTGACCGGCCGCGTGGTCGGCGGCATCGTCGACGCGCTGGAAAAGCGCCGCACGGTAGAACGTGTGTGCGAACAGCTGGGCATCACGCCATCGCAGGCGATTGTGATGGGCGATGGCGCCAACGACTTGCTGATGATGGGAATAGCCGGCTTGTCCGTCGCGTTTCGCGCCAAGCCGGTGGTGCGCAAGCAGGCCAGCGTGGCCCTCAATGTCAGCGGTCTGGACGGAGTGTTGACGATCCTGGCTTGACGAGGCAGGCGCTACTGTTGCGCCGATGGCAAACCAATTGCAATGTGGGCAATTTTCGGTTAAGGTCGTGACGACTTCCCGTCATTCACTTACCAGGACTTACCATGACGCAAATTCCGAAACCCGGCGCCGATATTGATCAGGATCCCGCCATCGACACGCCAGACGGCGGGGCAGCGCCTGGCGCCAAGGCGCCGCTGCAGCATGACAAGCTGGGCCAGCCCACGGCATCGCTCTCGCTTGATCCCGAAGGCAGTGTCGGCACGGGCATGACGCCGCCCTGATAGCCCGCGCGCAAAGCGCACTGCCAAGTTTCAGGCCAGCTCTTTGCGCATTCTCGTCAGGGCCACTTTCACGCCGCCCGACAGCGGCAACTCAATGCCTTCGAGCCGCTGGAAGCCATAGGCCAGATACAGTGGCTCGCCTGGCATGGTCGACACCAGTTCCAGTGCAGTGAAGCCGGCGCGTGCCGCAGCGCGCGTGCAATGCTCGAGCAGCATGCCGCCAAGGCCACGCCGTGCATAGGCCGGGTCCACAAAAAACGCCCGGATACGGGCAGGCTCGCTGCTGGGGTCCAGCAAACGATCGTCGCCACTCTTGGCTTGATCGCCCCCAAAATCGGTACCGCGTTTGCTCCAGCCGCCGCAAGCGACCATGGTGTCGCCTTCTTCGATGACAAAATAACTGCCGTCGGCAATCAAGGCGCTATCGACGCCAAACACTTCCCGGGTAATGGCCGCAGCCTGAACGTCGGTATAGAAACCGGCACTGAGGCCAATGCCGGACTTGCGGATCAAGGCTTCAAGCTGGGGTTTGTCCGACGCATAGGCCATGCGAATAATGAACATGCGCTCCTCCAATCGGTGTGCGTAGGCATTATAGGCGTTGCGTCCGAAAAACATATCAAGCCGCTTTGAGCATCACACCGTAAGCCGTGATCGCGCCGGCCGGCGCTGCCTGCGCAACCTTGCGCGCCGCATACCAGCCGGTAAGGCGACCGTCACGTTCATTGATGACAGGGCAGCTGGCACTGAGCAGCAGTGGCTGCTCGGGTGCGCCGCGCAGTGCCCCACCGCCGGCAACGACTGCGCGCCCGCGCGGCGCCTTGACGACTGCGCAGGGAAAGCCCGTCATCAAGCTCGAGTTGTAGACAATATCGGCGTCGAGCGCCACGCCATCGCCACCGCGTATGCCGATGACAAAGGCGGTGACACGGGCCAACTCTTCCGGCGAGGCATTGCTGCCGCTCGCGCTCCAGCCACAGATCTTGCCGTCCAGGCCCAGCAAGGGATAGCTGGCCGTCAGGACATTGGTGCTGCCCGGTCCGGCGCAATTGTCCTGGGCACCGCCGCCGGTGCCCACCCAGCCGGAGCCCAGGCGCACACTCACGCCCGGGTTGGCCACCAGGGCGCTACTGGCGGCAAATACCTGCTGCTCGACCTTGACCGGCACGCCGTCGCGCGTGACCTTGATGCCGATCGCGTACACCGACAGCGGATACGGTTCGCAGCCAGCTGCAGCCCACCCGCTGTACTCGCCATCCTGGTTGCGGATCGGGAAGCACGAGGTCAAGGTATTGGTGGGCCCGCTGCCAAGGTCGTAAGCGCCACCACCGGTGAGGGTGTATTCAGGCGGCAACCACACTTTGGCCACCTCGCCTGTTGCACTGCCCGACACGCCGATGGCTGCATAACTTTCAATGACGATTTCCATGCTGCTTCTCCCTGATGAGTTTTGCTAGTCCTTATCGCAACAACCATGCCAGGACCATCAGCGAGCAAAACAGGCAGAAAACGGGGTGTAAAGCGACATTTTTGCCATTGCAGCTGTTCACAAGCGTGTAAAGTCGCCTTCTTTACATGTAAAGAGCAGCGCTGAATACTTTATAATTTGAACCATTCTTCCTCTTGCCAACAAGGAAATCCGCCGCGTGAACGATCTGGACAATACACTCACCACCCAGTTGTTTGCGAGTGATGGCGGACGCGAAGTTGCCCTGCTTGGTTTGACCATCCTCTGGCATCCCGACGTGAGCCGCATTGGCGACCAGTTCATCGGCCCGCCGGCCGAAGGCACGGTGGAAGTAAGCCGCTATGCGCCCCTGTTTTTCCGTGGCGACCACAACGGCATTGCCATCGGCCACCGCGCCATTGCCCGCGCGCCATTGCAACTGCGCCGCATGGCCGACGACAGCATTGCCTTGACGCCGCCCGACAGCCGCATGTCGGTGGAGGTCAATGGCGTGGAACTGAACCACATGCTGCGCCTGGACCGCGACACGGTCGCGCGCGGCGTGGTGCTGGGCCTGGGCGGCCAGGTGCTGCTCTGCCTGCACTGGATGACCTCCCTGCCGCGTGCCAACGCCCTGCCCGGTCTGCTTGGTGTCAGTAGTGGCGCCATCGCGACGCGCGAGTTGATACGCCAGGTGGCAGCAACCGAACTGTCGGTCCTGTTACTGGGCGAAACGGGCACCGGCAAGGATGTGGCAGCGCGCGCGATCCACGCCGCCAGCGAGCGCAAACACAAGCGCATGGTCACCGTGAATATGGCGACCCTGAGCGACACCCTGGCCGCGGCCGACCTGTTTGGCGCCCACAAAGGCGCGTACACGGGGGCGCAGTCCGCGCGCCTGGGCCTGTTTGCAGAAGCCGATGGCGGCACCTTGTTTCTCGATGAATTGGGCGATACCCCGGCCTCGGTGCAACCGATGCTGCTGCGGGTGTTGGAAACGGGCCGCTACCGGCCACTGGGCGCCAGCGAAGATGCGCAGTCGAGCGCGCGCCTGATCGCCGCCACCGACCAGGACCTGGACGCCAAGGAATTCAATCAGCCGCTGCTGCGGCGCATGGAGTCCTTCGTGATCCGGGTGCCAGCACTGCGCGAGCGGCGCGAGGATATCGGGGTGCTGCTGCTGGACGCACTGCGCCAGGCGGACGTGACGGCCGAGGAACTGGCCGCCCTGCCCGCTGCCCTGATCAGTGAAATCTGCAACTACGAGTGGCCAGGCAATATTCGCCAGTTGGCCAATGTCGCGCGCCGCGCCCTGATGGCCCAGCGTGCCGGTCAGGCGCCGGCTTTGGCTCACTTCATCCGCGGACCGCTGTCACCCTCGGCGCTGGCAGCAACGGAAGTGGCTGCCGGTCGTAGCGAGAGCCAGCCACGGCGCAGCCTGGCCAGCATCACCGACGATGAGCTGATGCAGGCCATGGATGAAAACGGGTGGCAGATCAGCGGTGCGGCCCAGCAGATGGGCATTTCCCGGCCATCGTTGTACAAATTGATAGTCGCCCATCCGGCCATTCGGGCGGCCGCCGTGATCCCGCATGAAGAAATCCGCGCGGCGCTGGCGGCCCAAGGCCAGGATGTGGGGCGTTGCGCGGCGCAGCTGAAAACGCCTGCCGAAGCACTGCGTCGTCACCTGCGCGCAAGCGGCCTGGAACAACCGGCCGCTTAAATGATCAAGGTGGCGTCATGCCGGTACCGACGCTGCCTTCCGGATCAAAGCCAAACACCCGTTCCGTGACCGTATTGTCGTTCCAGGTGATCGCCACCGTGATCACGAAGGACAGATCCCAGCGCCCCGGAATGTCGCCGACGACCAGATGGTCATCCCAGGCCAACACCTGTTCGTAATAGTCATCGCTAAGCGGCTGCGTGCCTATCCACGGCTTGAATTTGCTTTCCGTGAAATGCAAGGTGGCGTTCTTGCCGCCACCGCCGTGTTTCGCCACGAAGGGCGACGGCGGTGAAAATTTGGTCGGCAGGCCAGGACCATACAGCGCCAGTTGCGGGCGCGTAATCAGGCAGGCATCGAGGATGGTAAAACTCTTGAATGGCTGCGCCGTGCCCAGCAAGCGCTTGCCGCCACCGCCGACTTGCAGGAAAAACGTCTCGCCCGTGGTGAAGTAAATGCTGCCCGCATCCTTGCCCTTGAGTGGATTGCCTTCGTGGTCAGTGCGCGTGAAGCGATATTCCAGGTCGGCGCCGACCTGGTTGATATCAAAATCAGCGCGGAGCAGCATGATAGGCGGCTTTTCTGTCATTTTTTACTTTCCAGTTGAGGAGGTTGATAACGCGGATCGCGGCGCAGTGCCACAAGGTCAGGCTCGACACTTACCAAATTGGCGGGATAGCCATTGGCCAGCGCCTTGCCCAGTTCAGCCAGCGCGCGGTCGCGCTGGCCGGTGATTTCAAAGGCAACTGCCGCGCGAAAGTGCACGTCGGCACTGGCGGGCGCTGCCGCCACTGCGCGCAGCGTCATTGCCGCTGCGGCCTCCTTCTCACCCACGTGGGCCAGGTACAAGCCCATGCGCGAGGTCATCGTGATATCGGCAGGCGACTTTTCCTGCTGCGGTTTGAGCAGGGCAAGCGCCTGACGGTAGGCGCTTTCGGCGTCAGCCTCGCGCCCTGGTATCCAGCGCAAGGTATCGGCCAGGTTGGCCCAATTGAGATACTCCTCGGCCCCGCCCAATTCCGGCGAAACCACATGCTGGAACGCCTCGGCCGCTGCCACATATTCGCCGCGGCCAAACAGCACATTGCCCAGATTGCGGTAAAGCCGGCCACTCTTGCGTACCTGCAGACCCTGCTGCAAAACCTGGAGTGCTTCGTCGGCGCGGTTTTGCCGCACCAGCGCCTCACTCAGATTGCCGTAGGCTGCCACCCCATTCGGCTCGCGTGAAATACTGCTGCGAAACGCCATTTCTGCGTCCTGGTAGCGCGCCTGGCTAAAGCGCAGCGTCCCCAGGGCATCGGAAAACACGCGCGAACCGGGATAGGCTGCCTGGCCGGCGGCGATGGTCAATTCAGCTTCGTCGAAACGGCGCATGCGGATCAGGGTTTCTGCCTTGACGCTCAGCGCCATCCACAGGCGCGGATCGAGCAGCAAGGCCCGGTCATCGAGCCGTAGCGCCTCTTCCGGCTTGCCCTGCCAGACGCGCACGGTTGCCAGTGCGGCATACGCTAGCGCCAATTGGTCGTTCAGTTTGAGCGCCAGCTGCGCGCTTGCGTCGGCGCGCTGCAACCAGGTTGGATCGCGCCTATCGCCCGAGTAGCGCAGGCTGTAGGCGAGCGAGAGACCGGCTGCCGCAGCGGCATTTTCCGGGTGCCTTTCCAGCACCGTGTTGAAACTGGCAATGGCGGCGTTGATGCGCTCGTCGTTATCGATATCATGGAGCGCATCCATCCCCGCCTGCAATTGCGCGGCCGTGGAAAACGAGGGTTCAAAGCGCTGCAGCACCTTGGTATTGATCGCCAGATAGCCAATCACCACCACCAGCACAAGGCCAGCGGCAGCGACCACGCGCCAGATTTTCTTGCGCGGCGCCGGCGCCGCGCCGAGCAACGGAACCTGCACGGCAAGCGCAGCGGCTGCAGGCGTGGCGGGATGCTCGCCAGCGGCCTGCACCAGCGCTTCCATGCTGGTCAGGCGCCGCGTCAGGTCGCGCGCTGTCATCGCGCGCACCAAGCTCACCATGGCGGGGCTGACCTCGGGTGGAAACACCCACAGGTCCGAACTGGATTGGATATGTGCGGCAGCGAGCGCCAGGCCACCGAGGTGGGCAAATGGCCGCGCGCCAGTCAGCATTTCGTAGGCGACCACGCCCAGGGCATAGATGTCGCTCTGAGCATTTTGGCGCGCACCGAGCAGCAGCTCCGGCGCCAGATAGGCCACCGTGCCTTCGGTCTGTTCAAACGCCACCGATTCAGTGGCGTCGGGATCAATCTTGCTGGCCAGGCCGAAATCGAGGATGCGCACGGAGCCGTCGGCGTCGAGCATCAGGTTCGATGGTTTCAGGTCGCCATGGACCATCTTGGCAGCATGGGCTTCCTGCATGGCCAGCGCCACCTGGCGCACGATGTCGCGCACGCGCGCTTCCGGCATCGGCCCGCTTTGCGCCAACTGGCGCAAGGTGCTGCCATCGACATACTCCATGACGATCGATTGCTGGTGGGCGTCACCTTCGATGCCGAAAATGCGCACGAAGGCCGGATGGCGCAGGGACGCGGCAAGGCGCGCCTCGTCGAGCAAATGCCCGGGACGCGACGACAACACCTGCGATTTCAGCCGTTTGATGGCGACATGGCGCTGGAGACGCGTGTCCCATGCCTGATACACTTCGCCGAAACCGCCTTCGCCCAACTTGCGCACCAGCGTGTAGTGCCCGAGATCCTGCGATTCCGCCTGCAAATGCTGCTCCATGTGATTTTCTGTCGGAAAATATTTCTATAGTGTACATCTTCATGGCCTTTCATTAAAGTATAAGTTGCATGCTTCCTTACGCATGTAACACGCTGTAATTGTTTGCCCCGCGCCGACGCGACTTGTTTATGCTATCTTTTATCGACTATGGAGGATTGCGTCATGAAAAAACTGTTGGCCGTTACCCTGCTGTGCGCACTTGCCGGCTGCGCCACCACGGAAACCGCGCGCCCGGTGGCTTACGCGCAACCGCGCGACCCCGGTCAATGGCGTGTAGTCTCGGTCACCCCGGTCCCGGCTGGCACGGCTGCCCGCATTGCATCGGCTTCGCCGAACGGCAAGGCAGAGGAATTTAGCTCGACGGAAGTAGCTGCAACCCCGCCGGCCTATCTCGCGGCGCCGCAATACCAGAGTGGCGCCACGTATGTGTATCCGCAGACGGGCTATGTCTACCCGGCGCCCGTGTATGTGCAGGAACCGGCCTACTATTGGCCGCCTGTATCACTGAGCCTGGGATTCATGTTCGGACGTGGTTGGTACGGCGGCGGCCATTACGGCCACTACGGGCACCGCCGCTACTAAGGCGCTCAGCGCGCGGCGGCCAGTGCCGCCAGCGCATTCGGTACGGCCGCGCCTGCGGCCGTATTGTCAAAAATAGTCCACACTGTCCTGCCGGCACGCGCGTGCGTCGCCATATCCCTCCCCAGCTGCGCCAGATAGTCCCCCTCGTAGGATGAGTAGTAGACACGTGGCGTGCCATGCAGACGCGCGTAGATCGTTGCCGTGGTTGGTACATGTTCGCCTGGCTGCCCTTTGGGCGGATCGGCAATGACCCTGGTCACCTGCAACTGCCGCATCAAGGCTGTCGCTTCCGGCGAAAACCAACTTTCATGGCGCGCTTCACACGCGATCAGGCAGCCAAAGCGCTGCGCGAGGGCCGCAAACAGCGCCGCCGCACTGCTCTCGTGCAAGGCCAGCGAGGGCGGTAACTGGACCAGGACGCAACCTAACTTCTCACCCAAACCGCCCGCCTCTTGAGCAAACTGATCGAGCAGACCATCGACCGCAATCAGGCGCGCCTCATGGGTAATCGTCTTGGGCAGCTTGACCGCAAAGCGAAAATGCGCCGGCACGCTGGCAGCCCAGCGTTCGTAACTTGTGCGCCGGTGCGGGCGATAGAACGACGAATTGATTTCCACCGCACCGAACACGCTGGCATAGCGCTCCAGTGCACTACCCTCGGCCGCAAACGCAGGCGCGTCAACGCGCGGAATCGCCCAGCTGGCACATCCCACCAGCAGGCGCTGGCGCAATACACTCGTCTCCTTGTCCATGGCTGCCATGCTAGCAGGGCCGACCACACCACCCGAACACCGTAGAATTGGCGATGCCATTACAATAACAACAGAGCCCACCACAGGACCTATCCATGAGCGACTCCCTTCATATCGTCTGCCCGCATTGCGACGCCGTCAACCGCATCGCAGGCACGCGTCTGCGCGACGGACCCGTGTGCGGCAAATGTGCGCGCGAGCTGTTCAATGCCACACCGGTGGACGTGGCCAGCGCCCGCTTTGCCAAGCATATCGAACGCAATGACATCCCGGTGCTGGTGGACTTCTGGGCCGCCTGGTGCGGTCCGTGCAAGATGATGGCGCCGGCCTACCACCAGGCGGCAGCGCAACTGGAACCGGCTTTTCGCCTGCTGAAGGTCGACGCGGAAAACGTGCAGGACGTGGCCGCGCGCTTCAATATTCGCAGCATCCCGACGCTGGCGCTGTTTCGCCAGGGCCGCGAAGTGGCACGCCAGGCCGGCGCCATGGATGCGGGCAACATCGTGCGCTGGGCCCAGGCCCTGTTGCGCAGCAACTGAGCGATAACGAGAACAAGGAGCAAAGATGAGTCAGGAACTGGTCGTGGACCGCCACATCGAAGATGAAAAGAATTTCGCCCGCATTCTCTACCTGGTGCATGGGGCGTCCTGGTTATTCACCCTCGGTGCATTCTCCATTTTCCCTACGCTATTTAACTATGGCAAGCGCGGTGAAGCCCAGGGCACGCTGGTGTACAGCCATCACGGCTGGATGATCCGCTCGTTCTGGTGGTACGTGGTGTGGATAGCGCTTGGCTGGGTGGTGATGATTTTCAGCTTCGGACTGCTGTTCTTTATTGCCTGGGGCATCTGGGTGGTGGCCTGGTTATGGAAGGGATACCGCCTCGCGCGCGGCTTTATCGCCCTGAACAACAACCAGCCTGTGCCTTAAAGCTCAAGGACACCCAGCGCCGCTTCGAGGTCGGCAATGAGATCGGCAGGGTCTTCCAGGCCGATGAACAGGCGCACCAAGGTGCCACCATGCGTCCAGCCTCGACGCATGCTGCCCAGGCGGTAAGGCATGACAAGGCTGTTGGCCCCGCCCCAGCTGTAGCCGATCCCAAACAAAGTCAGCGCGTCGACAAAGCGGTCGGTCTGCTGTTCGCTGTAGCGCGCATCGAGCAGCACCGAAAACAAGCCGCCTGCGCCGGAAAAATCACGCAGCCAAGTGGCGTGGCCCGGACAATCAGAGTATGCCGGGTGCAGCAGCGCACTTACCTCGGAACGCGCCTTGAGCCAGGCGGCCACTGTGCGTGCGCCCGCGTCATGGGCCTCAAAGCGCAGCTTCAAGCTACTCAAACCGCGCAGCACAAGATAGGCATCGTCGCCCGACACGCCCATGCCGAGCCGCATATGGGCCTGGGCCAGCCGTTCGTTCAGTCCAGCGTCGCGTGTGATCACGGCCCCCATCAGCACGTCCGAGCCGCCAGACTGGTACTTGGTCAGCGCCTGCATGATGATGTCCACGCCCAGATCAAAGCCGCGCAGGGCCAGCCCCGCCGACCAGGTATTGTCGAGCGCGACAAGGACACCGCGCGCATGCGCTGCTCGGCAAATGGCCGGCAGGTCCGGCACTTCCATCGAGACGGAACCTGGCGCTTCGGCCCAGATCAATCGGGTATTTTCTTGGATCAGCGCGGCAATGCCATCGCCAATCAATGGATCGTAGTAGCGCGCCGTGATGCCGAAGTCGGCGCTGAGCCAGCGTCCCAGCTCACGGTTGGGCGCATACACATTATCGGGAAGCAGTACATCGTCGCCACTTTTGAGCAGCGCAAAGTCGACCATGGCAATGGCTGCCAGGCCGCTGGGCGCCAGCAGGCAATGCTTGCCGCCTTCGATCTCGGCCAGCCGTCCTTCGAGGGTGAAGGTGGTGGGTGTGCCGTGCAGGCCGTAGGTGTAGCCCGTCTTGTCCTTCCACTGCCCCGAGCGCATCGCCGCCACGTTTTCAAACAGCACCGTTGACGCATGGTGGATGGCGGTCGGGAAGGCCGCGAAGCCTTCCGGTGCCACGTAGTCGCTGTGGATGAGCGAGGTCTGCGGGGACTTTTTCATTGCACCTCGGTCAGGCGACTGAAGCCCACAAGTCGTGGGCGTCAGCCGCAGTGACGGTGACGTCGGCAAATTCGCCAACGCTCAGTTTTTTGCCGGGCACCAGACTGCGCTTGATGTGCACCACGCCGTCAATTTCCGGGGCATCGGCAGCCGAGCGGCCAATGGCCTCCTTGGCACCGACTTCGTCGATCAGCACGCGAATGGTCTTGCCCACCTTGGCTTGCAGGCGCTTGGCGGAAATTTCTTCCTGCAGCAGCATGACGCGCGCACGACGCTCTTCGCGCAGTTCTTCAGGCACCGGGTTCTCGAGGGCATTGGCGGTCGCCCCTTCGACAGGCGAATAGGCGAAACAGCCGAGGCGGTCGATCTGGGCTTCCTTGAGGAATTCCAGCAGGTACTCGAACTCGGCTTCGGTTTCGCCTGGGAAGCCGGCAATGAAGGTCGAGCGGATCGTCAAGTCCGGGTTCATGGCGCGCCAGGCCTGGATGCGGTCCAGGTTTTTCTCGCCGCTGGCCGGACGCTTCATGCGGCGCAGCACATCGGGATGGGCGTGCTGCATCGGAATGTCGAGGTAAGGCAGTACATGGCCGCCGCTCATCATCGGGATCACCTGGTCCACGTGCGGATACGGGTACACATAATGCAGGCGCACCCAGGCGCCGTAGGATTTGGCCAGTTCGCCCAATGCCTCGACCAGATTGGTCATATGGGTCTTGACCGGGCGACCGTTCCAGAAGCCCGAGCGGAACTTGACGTCAACGCCATAGGCGCTGGTGTCCTGCGAAATAACGAGCAATTCCTTCACGCCCGATTTGAACAGGTTTTCCGCTTCCAGCATCAGGTCAGCGATCGGACGCGACACCAGGTCGCCACGCATCGATGGAATGATGCAGAAGCTGCAACGGTGATTGCAGCCTTCTGAAATTTTCAGGTAGGCATAGTGCTTGGGCGTGAGCTTGATGCCTTGCGCCGGTACCAGGTCAAAGAAAGGCTCGTGCGGTTTTGGCAAATGCAGGTGGACCGAGTCCATCACTTCGCCCAGCGCGTGCGGACCGGTCACGGCCAGCACTTTCGGGTGCACTTTCATGATGATGTCGTCGCCGGCAGCGTCCTTCTTGGCGCCCAGACAGCCGGTCACGATCACGCGGCCGTTTTCCGCCAGCGCTTCGCCAATGGCGTCCAGCGACTCCTGGACTGCCGCATCGATGAAGCCGCAGGTATTGACGATGACGAGGTCGGCGCCTTCATACGACTTGGCCGTGTCGTAACCTTCGGCGCGCAGCTGGGTCAGGATCTGTTCCGAATCGACCAGCGCCTTGGGGCAACCGAGCGAGACGAAGCCGACTTTGGGAGCGGCGGCAGGAAGGGGGATACGGCGAAGTTCGGACATGATAAAGGCACAAGAAAGGCAGAATAATCCTCTATTGTACCGCAGCGGGGGGCCTGCTGGACCGCGGCGCGCTGCCGCAGTCCATTTCTTTGGAAACTACTTCTTGTCGACTGGCGGGAAGGGAAAGGCGCCGAAAATCGACTTGCTCTGGTTTTGCATCTGTTCCTGCATCTGCACGAAGAGGTTCTTGCTCTGGTCGATGTAGTTATTCATCATGCCCTGCATCATGGGCGCCTGCACGTTCATGAACTGGGTCCACATTTCCGGGCTGAAGGGCTTGCCTTCGAACGTGCCGTTGGTGCCAGTGGTGAACTTGTTCTGGATATCGGTGAACGCCTGCACGTTCTTCTCCAGATAAGAACCCATCATGCCCTGCATGGCGTGGCCGTAGTAGCGGATGATTTGCGAGAGCACGCCACTGGAAAACATGGGCGCGCCATTGGCTTCTTCTTCCAAAATGATTTGCAACAGAATGCTGCGCGTCAGGTCTTCATTCGACTTGGCATCAACGACCGTGAATTCATCCGCGTCCAGCACCAGCTGCTTGACGTCAGCCAGCGTGATGTAGGAACTGGTCTGGGTATCGTACAGGCGACGGTTGGGATACTTCTTGATCAGGCGTTCGCTACTCTTTTTTGCACTACTCATCGGGAAGGTCCACTTATTGCGCCGCAGCGCATGCTGAAGGATTACGAAAAAAAAAGCGGACTTCGGCCCGCTCCTGACACACCTACTTTTTGCATTATAGGATGGATAATCGCAAACATACCAGTTTGCGTCCTTTCGTGCATTAATTATTGCAACGCACCTAAAGGGTATTGACAGGGCAACGATGGTTGCCCTATTCCCAATGCTCCTCAGTCCGCGCGGACCTTCACATAGCGTCCCGGGGCCGGCTCGAGCGGCTTGAACTTGGTGCTGCCCACCTTGGCAGGCGCCTTCACCTGCTTTCCGCCGTGCTCGTTCAGGAAGGCCGCCCATTCGGGCCACCAGCTGCCTGGGTGCTCGGTGGCGCCGCTCATCCAGGCCTCTGCGCTAGCCGGCTTGGCCTTGCCCTTGGCATCATTGGTCCAGTAGCTGCGCTTCTTTTTCGATGCCGGATTGATCACACCGGCAATATGGCCGGAGGCGCCCAGCACGAAGCGGTTGGCCTTGGCGTTCTTGGGGTTGAGCAGCGCCATCGAGGCGAAGGCTGCATTCCAGGGAACGATGTGGTCTTCGCGCGAACCGTAGATGAACACCGGTGCGGCAATGGCGCCCAGGTCCACCTGTTGGCCAGCGACGGTCAGCTTGCCAGCCACTTTCAGGCTATTTTCCAGATAGGTGTTGCGTAAATACCAGCAAAACATCGGACCTGGCAGATTGGTGCTGTCCGAATTCCAGTACAGCAGGTCAAACGGCGGCGGCTCATTGCCCTTCAGGTAGTTCGACTGCACGTAGTTCCATACCAGGTCGTTGGGACGCAGGGCCGAGAAGGTGGTGGCCAGGTCGCGCCCGGGCATCAAGCCGCCATTGCCCAGGGTCTGCTCACGCAACGCCACCTGGGTTTCGTCGACGAACACTTCCAGCACACCGGTGTCGGCAAAGTCGAGCAAAGTGGTCAACAGGGTCAGGCTGGCAGCGGGCTGTTCGCCCCGTGCGGCCAATACAGCCAGCGCGGTGCTGACGATGGTGCCGCCAACGCAAAAACCGAAGGCATTGATTTTTTCGGCGCCGGAGATGGCGCGCGTGACCTCGATCGCCTTGATGGCGCCCTGCTCCACGTAGTCGTCCCAGGTGGTGCCTTCAAGCGATTTGTCAGGATTGCGCCAGGAGACCAGAAACACATTGTTG
>JBJMVX010000147.1:0-7507 GCA_045810445.1 Massilia sp. | reverse complement strand
CGAAGTTGTATGCCGCCGCTCGATCTACCAGGGCAGCGTGGCTGAAGAAATCCGCGTGTGGGGCCGGCGCCGGCTGCTGGTATTGGAGCGATTGCTGCCGGTGGCCACCAGTTTTACGGTGCACCTGATGGGAAGCGGCCTGCCCAGTTTCTGGATCGCCAACCTGCCGGACATGCAGTTCACACTGGGCCTCTCTGGCTGGACCGCGAACGACTGGTCGCAGGCAGGCCAGTTCGATTTGCTCGCTCCGCGTGGCGACGTTGACGACGACAGCAAGGTCAAGGTCCTCGCCGCATTGCAGCGGCGCTGGTTT
Source organism: Massilia sp. (assembly GCA_045810445.1). Lineage (GTDB taxonomy): Bacteria > Pseudomonadota > Gammaproteobacteria > Burkholderiales > Burkholderiaceae_D > Telluria_A. The sequence goes on along the minus strand of JBJMVX010000147.1, from coordinate 7,194 downwards.
GGCACGACCGCGCAGCTGGCTGAAGATACTGGCCTCTCGCCATTGGTCGTCAACAGCGCGCTGGCCTTGTACACCCAGGCCGGGCGCGTGATCTTTGACCTGACCCAGGGCGTGTACCGACTGCGCGAATTGGCACGCGAGCCGCTACCGCTCGATACCCTGCGCTTTGCCAGTCCGCTGGAAGAACAGGCATCGATGCTGCTGGCCGTGCGTGGCCTGAGCCACGAAAAGGTCGCGGCGCAAGCAGATGGTGGCATCCAATTGAGCTGCCTGGCCAAGGATGGACACAACAAATACATGGTAACCCTGCGGCTTGACGCCGACCAGCGCATTGCCGATGGCAGCTGCCAGTGCAACCACTACACCCAGAACCGCCTGCGCATGGGGCCATGCGCCCACATGCTGGCGCTGCGCATGACGCAGTCGCAGAAGGCGGCGACATGAGAACGACCATGAATTATCCAGACCATTACAACGCCTTTGGCAAATCAATGCTTGAGGAGGTAGGAAGCGAGCTGTTATACTCGAAACAACAAGCATGGCGGGATGGCTCTTGCAACCCGGACGGCGGATCGCCGTCCTCGTACTCAGCTCTTCCCACGCGTCACTGGTACGCTCTTCACTGTGCCATACCAGCCACGGTAGCGCGAGTCGGTGTGGATTTCGACAATCACATCAGCGCTACCGTGGCGGTATGGCGTCGAGTGGAGCGTTCCAGTCCTGCAGGCTCTTCGATGACATTCCTGTCATGCTTGTGTAGTTCGCGCTTCCACCATGAAGGCATGGTCCCATGAGCGCCAATACCACCCCACCGAGCACCCGCGCCGAAGTCCTGGAGCGCATCCGTGCGTCCAGCAAGGACGAAGTCATCCTCACCGAAATGCAGCGCCTGGGTTTTTGGCCGGCGTCCAGCGGCGTTCCCGGTCTCGAAGAGGCGCTGATCCGACGCGAAGCAGAATTGTCGCAATCGCTGTCGGCCCTGGGCGCCGAACTGCAACGCGTGCGCGACCCGGTGACAGCCTTGAAGGAAATGCGCAAGCAACGCATGGCGAAGGCCAGAGCGCGGCGCGAAGAGACGCGCCAGAAGCGGCTGCAGGAGCGCTACGCGCGCGCCAGCGCATGGCAGCAACGGCGCGCCCACGAATTGCTGTACCTGGGAGAAGGTGTTTCTGCGGGCCTGAACAACACCCATGCCGATCAGGACAAGCTAGCGCGCCTCGCGCTGCCGCCGATGGATCATGCACTGGAGCTGGCCACCGCAATGGGCATCTCGATCGAGGAGCTGCGCTTCCTGGCTTTCGAGCGGCGGGTCTCCCGCATCAGCCACTATCGCCGCTTCACCATGCCCAAGAAGACCGGCGGTGAACGCATTATCTCGGCGCCCATGCCACGCCTTAAACGTGCCCAATACTGGGTTCTGGACAATGTGCTCGCGCGCGCACCTGTACATCCGGCAGCCCATGGTTTTATCAAGGGCCGCTCGATTGTCAGCAACGCCATGCCGCATATTGGCCAGGCGGTGGTCATCAATCTGGACTTGAAAAACTTCTTCCCGTCGATCGGCATGCCGCGTATCAAAGGCGTGTTCAATGCACTGGGTTACAGCGAGCAGGTCGCGACCACGTTGGCACTACTGTGCACGGAAGCGCCAACCGAGGAAGTAAGCATCGATGGCGAAAAATTCTTCGTCGCGCACGGCGAGCGCGCACTGCCCCAAGGCGCACCAAGCAGCCCGGCACTGACAAACATCCTCTGCCGACGCATGGACGCGCGCTTGCAAGGCTGCGCCGCGAAACTGGGCTTCACCTACACGCGCTATGCGGACGACTTGACGTTTTCGGGCGACGCGTCGGCACGCAAACTGGCCGGCAAACTGCTGTGGCGCGCCAAGCAGATTGTGGCCGCAGAAGGCTTTGCCCCGCATCCGGACAAGCAGCACGTCATGCGCAGCGCCCAGCGCCAGAGCGTCACCGGTATTGTGGTCAACACAAAGGCATCGCTAGAGCGTGACACCCTGCGCCGTTTCCGCGCGACGCTATACCAGGTTGAAAAGGATGGCCCGCAAGGCAAGCAGTGGAATGGCAACACCAATGTGATCGATGCGCTGGAAGGCTATGCGCAGTTCATCCGGATGGTCGATGCACTCAAGGGCGCACCATTGCTGGCACGGGTGCGCGCCGTGCGAGCGAAGTGGGCACCTGCATCGAATGGAAAAGTCATCGGTGGCAAAGCGGGCCGCAGCAGTGCTTTCAGACTGCTGTCCGCGCAAGGCAAGGCACCGTGGAGTGATTGGAAAATGGCCGCGCCGCCAGCGGCGCCAGTGCTGGAAAAGACGGCAGAACAACGCAAGGTGGCGAAACTGGCGGCGGCACCGGCAAGCGCAAAGCCCTCCGCTGCCGGCGAGCCAGGCGGCCCCGCCACGTTCGCGCCGCCACCGCCAGCGGTCAACGGCAACGAAAGGCCATGGATGGCCATGGCCGTTCAGCTGGCGCTCGGCGTGATCCTGGCCGTGGTGCTGAAAAGCCCATTGCCATGGATTGCCGGCCTGTTGATGTACCTGCAGTCCCTGTTCAACCGGCGTACCTACTGGGTCTTGTACGGCAGTGTCATGCTGTTTTTGATACTTGTGCTGGCATGACCTTGATGATGTGACGATCACCTTCCTGCTCGAAGCGGAATGCGACAGGAAGGAAGCGTTCAATCACCTGCGCATTGGTGAGCGCGTGCTGCGATACGCTCACCGTGCTAAATTGCCCGCCGCCGGCCAGCGCCAGCGGCAGCATCAATTGATCAGCCAGATGTTCACCGACGGCGCCATTTGATGCGAGGTAGGCTTTCGCCTCGCCCAGCACACCAGCAGCAACCGTCTCCGCGCGTACCATCTTTTCGCCCACTGCCGATACCACTTCGGTCACGTGTTCGAATTCGAGGGTCAACAGCAGCGCGTTGCCCGGCCCTTCATTGCCCGGCCGTCCACGCATGTGCAGTTGCGAAGCATCCCACTGCATGCCCTCACCCACCACCTGCAGTTCGCGTGTGCCGACACTGGCACTGATGCCGGCCACGATCGCCTCGGCATAGCCATTAACTAGAGCCCCGCGCTCGATCAGGTCCAGCGGACGCAAACGCGGGCACGGTGTAATGGTCACGACCAGCACACCGCCACCGGCAGGATAGAAGCCGCAACGCTCCAGCTTGAAATCGACCTGTGCACCCATGGCCGCCAGTGCGCGACCGTAGGAACGCTCGAGGAAGTGGGCGGGCGGCGCCATTGGGTTATGCGTCCCACCGGTGATACGCAAGGTGGACGGGCCATCGGCCAGCAGCAGCGCCGGCACCAGCGTTTGCAGCACCAGCGTGCAGCTGCCGGCCGAGCCGATGGCAAACACGTAGTCGCCCGCATGGACGCGCTTGGGTGCGAAGTGCAGCGTGGTCGAGCCAACCTGCGCCTCGCTGACGTCGGCGCCACTGATGCGCGCCGCCGACTGCACGGCCACCAGGTGCTGGCGCATCAAGCCAGGCTTGCTGCGGTTGGCGCGGATATTCTTGATCCGGAACGGCTTCCCGGTAATCATGGCCAGCGTCAGCGCAGTGCGCAGGATTTGTCCGCCACCTTCTCCGGTGGCGCCATCTAATTCAATCATGATCTACTTCTTTTCTTGTTCTTTTTAAAAAATGGTGGCGTCAACCTTTGACGCACACCACCTGTTTGAGCGTATGGACTACTTCCACCAGATCGCGCTGGGCATGCATGACCGCGTCGATGTCCTTGTACGCCATCGGAATTTCATCGATCACGTTTTCATCCTTGCGGCATTCCACGCCCTCGGTCGCCTTGATCTGGTCGGCCAGGGTGAAGCGACGCTTGGCTTCGGTACGGCTCATGGTACGACCGGCACCGTGGCTGCAGCTATGGAAGCTGTCCTCATTGCCTTTGCCACGGACGATGAAGCTTTTCGCGCCCATCGATCCTGGAATGATCCCCAGTTCACCAGCACGCGCTGACACCGCGCCCTTACGCGTGATCAGCACGTCCTTGCCGAAGTGATGCTCCTTCTGCACATAGTTGTGGTGACAGTTCACCGCTTCCACGTGAGTTTCAAACGGCTTGGTGATCACGGTACGCACAGCCGCAATCAGGTTCTGCATCATCACCTCACGGTTCATGCGCGCGAATTTCTGCGCCCAGCCCACAGCCTGCAGGTAATCGTTATAGTGCTCGGTACCTTCTGCCAGGTAGGCCAGATCCTGATCCGGCAGGTTGATGAAATGGCGACGCATGTCCTCTTTGGCCAGTTCGATGAAATAGCTGCCGATGGCGTTACCCACGCCGCGTGAACCCGAGTGCAGCATGAACCAGACGAAGCCCGCTTCGTCCAGGCACACTTCGACGAAGTGATTACCGCTACCGAGGGTACCCAGGTGACGATAGTTGTTCGTGTTTTTCAGCTTCGGCGTTTTCAGGCAGATCGCGTCGAATTCATCCTTGAGCTGCGCCCACGCCGCATCGACCGGCGCTGGCGGGGTTTGCCACGAACCCTCGTCGCGACCACGGAAGCCGCGCGTCTTGGGCGACATGCCGTGCGGGATCGCGCGTTCCATTGCGCTACGCAGCTTGGCCAGGCTATCCGGCAGGTCGTTGGCGCACAGCGTGGTTTTTGCCGCCATCATGCCGCAACCGATATCCACGCCGACTGCGGCCGGGATGATGGCACCGAGGGTCGGCACCACCGAACCGATGGTGGAACCCTTACCCAGGTGTACGTCGGGCATGACCGCAATGTGCTTGTAAATGAAGGGCATCTTGGCGGTGTTGGCTAGCTGTTTTTTTGCCACTTCTTCGACCGGCACGCCCTGGGTCCACATTTTGACGTGGCGGCCATCTTCAATATTCATGACATCGTAGTTTTCGTTTTTCATTGTATTTATCTCTGCTCAATTAGGGTGATGACTAGGGGCGGTGAAAAATGGGCTAGCGGCTTGCGCCACCGTGGATTCGAACCAATGCCCTTCCAATGTAATTCCACCAGCATTCATCTAAAAAACTTTGAGCACGGCAGGACAAGAAACGGTGTGACGGTAGACATTTTGGAAGATGTAATCACACCAGCATTCCTGCGGGCTCAAAACTGGTACTGCTAAAAAAGTGATGACAAGTGTCGGTGAAAGTTTTCGGAGCTTCCGGCTTGCGCCGACCTGGGATTGAACCAGGGCCTCCGGATGTGAATCCGGCGCTCTACCATGTAATTTCACCTGTATTCATCGAAAAGGGCGAGCCCCGCAGGACAAGAAGTCGATGTGATTGTTTGGTATGTAATCACATCCGCATTCCTGCACGGGCTCATAACGCGCACTTCAGGCCATTGCTTCGATTTCTCCTACCCAGTGGCCTGCGCTCAACTGTCCTGCTGCAAACGCGGCGATGATCTTGAAGACATCATCGGAAAATCCACCGATATTCAACACATCATCGCGCTCGCACGCCTGGCTCGTTGCGTTTGGGGTGCAGTCAATGCACACCAGCCGCGCCTGCGGGTTGCTAACCTTGAATTCCGCCCAGGCCCGCATGGTTGATGTCGCGCCGGGCCGCGCATCGATCCACGACTCATTGTCCGACACATAGACAACCAGGTCGGCCTTGACCTTATTCTGGTTCATCAAGACCAGCGGCGCGCTGCAATTGGTACCGCCGCCGCCGATAGCCGCCAGCTTTTGCGCATTGGTCATCACCGTGTCACGCGCATTCAAGGCACAGTTGACCACCGTCACCTCAAATGGCATCACTGTCGCCAAAGGATTCTTGCGCAACATCGCTGCTGATACCAGCGCTGCCACATCAATACAACGCATTGCCGACGACGCCGTGCCGCGAGAACCTGACACCGCCTGCTGCATGGAGCCCGACACGTCCGGGCAAATGACGACCCGTCCTTCAATTTCGGGCACATTGGCCAGTGCAATTTCAAGCGCATCCTGCAGGGCGTTCCGAATTGCCGTAGGCACCTCATCGGACGCCGCCTTGTAGGCCGCCATCAACTGATAAGGAAATACACCTGCCTTGGCAATGGCTTCGGCATCCTTCACCTTGTTTGCAATCATTTCGGTCATGCCCGGTAAAGCGTACACACCGTGGCGGCCAAAGGTATTCAAATTCATCCGCACCATGTGCCAGCCACCGTTGGCCGCGATTTGCGCCCATTCCTGGGCACCCAGATCCAGCGCAGTCAGCATCTGGAATGGCACGTCCGGCAGTGGCAAGGTGCGGTCAAGCTTATAGGCTTCGAACGCTTTAAGCTGCGGCGGCAATGCTGCCGCATCAAACGGCTTGCCAATCAACCAGGCAAAGAACGCAGCACGCCAAGGCTCGGACGGCTTCGGATGCACCATCTTGACCACATCGGCCAACGAGGGCGCGGTGCCCACCGAGGCCGAGAGCAGTTGCGCCTCGGTCGCATGGTTCAACCAGTACTGCACCAGCTTTTTCGGACGGCTGCCCAGGGACTTGCGGCCCACGGCGCCGGAGCGAATGATCTGCACAAAATTGCGCAGCATCTTGCCGTTCTTGATCACGCGTTTGAACACCGGCGCCAGTTCATCGGCGCCCTTGGCAGCCAATACCACGGCCAGCAAGGCTGGCATATCCTTCATGTAGCCGCGCTCGCGGCTGTACACGGCGCACTTGGCGATGAAGCCGGCGTCGACCTGCTCGCACAGCGCCAGCACGGTGGCCAACTGCGTTTCGGCGTTGGCGTAGTAGGTGGCGTTCAGGCAGCCGGTGGCGGCGTACTGCGCCAACTGGTGGCGCGGCGACATCGCGTACGCTGGCGCCATTGCGGCATTCACGGCATTGGCTGGCGGCAGGAATTTGCCTTTGATCGATTGGAACAACTGAAGATTAGCCATTTTTATTTTCTCTTTTATTCTGTTTGTACCTCCTCTATTGCAAGCGCTGTGCCAGCGCTTCAGGAAAATCGTAAGTCCTTGAAAAGAAAGAATATTCTAACAATTATGCAAAAAACAGAAGAATCTGCTTCTGAGATATAATTATCCAATTAGATAAATTTTTATCCAGATGAAAAAGAAACGCACGGTCGTCATCGGTTTTATCGGCACCCAGCTCGATAGTGGCAAAGGCAGCGGGCGCTGGGAGAAATGGCGCCCCACCGTGGCCTTGGCCCAGTATGAAGACGTGGT
>JBJMVX010000146.1:0-5929 GCA_045810445.1 Massilia sp. | reverse complement strand
GCGTGCCAGTAGAGATGCACATCGACCGGTTTGGCCGGCGCCAGGTCGATCAAGGTTCCGCGCTTGATCAGGGCCGTGCATTGCAGCTCGGGCACCAGGCCGTACCCGAGTCCCAATCGCGCTTCAGTGACAAACGCATCGCTGGACGGCACATAGAAGCAGGGATAACTGCCAGGTGGCAGGCCCAGTTCGCGCTGCAGATAGTCCGCCGGCATATCATCCTTGCGATCGAACACCAGCAATGGCGCCACCCGTGCCGCCTCGCGCTCCAGCCCGTGCGGGAACCACTTGCGCGCATAGGCTGGCGTGCACACCAGGCGGTAGCGCATCACTCCCAAGGAATGGGATGCGCAGCCACGCATGGGCTGGGCCTGGCTCGATACACCGGCCAGCGCCAGGCCCTGTGCCAGCAGGCTGTAGGTGTGGTCCTGGTCATCGAGCGTGATGTCAAGCAGGATGTGTTCGCGAATCAGAAAGGCGGCCAGGCCAGGCAGCAACCAGGTGGCCAGGGTGTCGTGGTTGACCGCCACGGTCACGCTGAGGGGACCGCTGGTGTGGGGCTGGCTGTCGGCTAAAAATTCTTCTTCCAGCAGGCGCGCACGGCGCAGGTATTGCACCAGGCGCTGACCGGCCGGCGTGGCGCGACAAGGTTTGCTGCGGATGATGAGCGGCATGCCCAGTTCGCTTTCCATGGCGCTGATGCGCTGCGACACTGCCGACGGGGTCAGGTGCAGCTGCACGGCAGCCTGCTCGAAACTGCCGGTGTCGATCACGGCCAGCAAGGCTTCCCCTTTGCGTGCGTCCAGCATGGCATTCTCCAGATTAGCGATTCTTAATTATACTGAGATAAATTAAATTTGCTGTTCTGCGCCTGCGCACTGTTTCACAATCTTCCTTGTCCTGGCTCGCGCAGCCGCCAACCACATGCACAAGGAAGCACCATGTTCAATGTTCCAGTTTTTCTTAACGGTCTCGGCCTGGGCGCCGGCCTGATCATGGCCATCGGCGCGCAGAATGTGCACGTGCTGCGCACCGGTTTGCGACGCGAGCACGTGGGGCTGACGGTCCTCACCTGCATCCTGGTGGACGCCACCTTGATCGCGATTGGCGTTGCCGGCGTGGGCGCAGCGGTGCAAACCACACCGCTGCTGCTGGCCCTTGCCAAGTGGGGCGGCGCGGCATTCCTGCTGTGGTATGGCTTGCGCAGTTGGCGCGCTGTGTTTGCCAGCGGCGCCCTGCAGGCAGCACCAGACGGCGAGCGCACCAGCCGCCGCCAGGCCTGGCTGAGCGTGCTGGCGCTGTCCCTGCTCAATCCCCACGTGTATCTGGACACCGTGGTGCTGCTGGGCGCCATCGGCAGCGGCCACGCGCCCTCTGCCCGTCCCTCGTTCGCGCTGGGCGCCATGTGCGCGTCCCTGATCTGGTTCACGGCACTGGGTTACGGCGCCACGCGTCTGGCGCACTTGCTGGCCCGGCCCACCGCGTGGAAATGGATAGATGGGCTGGCCGGCACCACCATGCTGGCCTTGTCCGCATCGGTGGCGCTGGGAGCGTGAATCTTGTCTCCATGGTATCCTTGCGAAAAAAATCATCAGGGATGGTATGCAGGGTTACACACGTTGGGTCTTACAGGCCGCCATTGCGGCCAGCTTCGCCAGCAGCTGCGCCTACGCGCAAGAGACAATCAAAATCGGTCACGTTGCCGCCACCTCGGGCGCCATCGCCCACCTTGGCAAGGACAATGAAAACGGCGCCCGCATGGCCGTGGACGAGATCAATGCCAAAGGTTTGACGATAGGCGGCAAGCGCTATCGCCTGGTATTGCAGGCGGAGGACGATGCCGGCGATCCGAAACAGGGCACCACGGTCGCGCAAAAGCTGGTCGACGCCAAGGTCAATGGCGTGATCGGTCATGAGAACTCGGGCACCTCGATTCCGGCCTCGAAGATCTATTTCGACGCTGGCATTCCGCAAATCTCGCCCTCGGCCAGCAATCCCAAATACACGCGCCAGGGCTTCAACACGGCGTTTCGCAATGTCGCCAACGACGAGCAATTGGGCGCAGCCCTGGCCCGCTACGCCGTCCAGGTGGGCAAGGCCAGGCAGATCGCCGTGATCGATGACCGCACCGCGTATGGCAAAGGCCTGGCCGACGAATTCATCAAAAACATCAAGGGCAGTAGCGCGCGCATCGTGTCGCAGCAGTACACCACCGACCGCGCCAGCGACTTTGGCGCCATCCTCACCACCATCAAGGCCAGCAAGCCTGATCTGATTTTCTTTGGCGGCATGGATGCGGTGGCCGGCCCCATGCTCAAGCAGATGAAGCAGCTCGGCATCAAGGCCAACTTCATGGGTGGCGACGGCATGTGTTCGGACTCCGTGCCCAAGCTGGCGGGCGATGGCCTGGCGGACGGCCAGGTGATCTGCGCCGAGGCGGGCGGCGTCGAACCACAACAACAAAAGGCGCTCGATGATTTTCGGGCGGCTTACCAGCGCAAGTTCGGCGTCGAGGTGCTGACGTATGCGCCTTATGCCTACGATGCACTGCTGACCATGGTGGACGCCATGCAGCAGGCCGGATCGCCCGATCCGGCGAAGTATCTGCCGGTGCTCGCCCGCATCCGGCACAAGGGCGTGACCGGCACGGTCGCCTTCGATGCACGCGGTGATGTACAGAACGGCGTGCTCACCATCTACACCTTCCGGGGTGGCAAACGCCAGCGCTTGACGGTCATGAAATAGCGATCTTAAAAGTGTCCAAGAGGCATGAACCAAAAACCAACACTTATACAATTTTTGCAATTTATGTTGCGTTAACTAAATATATTTTGTAAAGTATTCACGTAGCATAAAATTCCGGCGCCGAACTGATGCGCGCCCACACATTAGGAACCATCATGTCCGAGAAGTCATTTGCCGTTGCAAGTGTTAGTGTCGCTATTGTCTGCGGAGTTTTTTTCTACCCGCCCCTGCCGAAACACCGTAGCGAGGTGGTGCATCCACCTGCGGTGACTGGTACCCATAGCAGCTTGCGTCCGACGACTGTTCAAGCGCCGCACCCAGTGACCACCATGGTGAGCGATGTGTGCGCGGCAGGCAGCGGGGCCACATCGGCCAGTTGTTCCTTGGCACAGAATTAAGAGGTCGCCCCCGACCTTCGTTCCAAAAAAACACATCAACGCGGCAATTCGATGCCGTCCGTCGCAAGCGGACGGCATTGTTGTTTCTGCTGGTCGTGTCAACCCAGGTTTCATCGGCCCATTCACGCCTGCATTGTTGTTTCCGCATTCCGTTGCACGCAAGCATCACTCCTTATGCTGCCTTCGGCTACTATGGCCGGTGATGGTCCTCGCCATCATTTTCCCGGCATACAATGGCCTACGCATGAACAACCGCCCAACGACACGCTTTTCGCTCCCGATACTTGCGCTGCTGCTCGCGTGTGCGCTCGTGCTCGGCTTGCTGCCATCGCCGGCCAAGGCGGTGATCGTGTTTCGCGGTTCCGCTTCCGGCATCAACACCGGCCTGCCCACCAACGGCACCGCCGGCGCGCTGACCATCACCCGCCCCGCCGTGGCCAAGCCAGGCATGGTGATGGTGGTCTCAATCGCAGCCCGCCCCTCCGGCATGACCTGGACCAGCCCTACCGGTACCACCTGGACCCAGTTATCGATCAACAGTGAGCAGCCCAGTGGCGGCGTCAGTACCGCGCCGGGCGGCATGTCGCTGCGTACCTACTACCGCATCGTCGGCCTGTCCGAACCCACCAGCTACACCTGGACCTTTGCCAACCCCACCAATGCTGGCGGCACGGCAGTGGGCGGCATGTTAGTGTTCTCGGGGATTGACACCTCGAGCAACCCAATCAATGGCACGCCGACTTCGGTCCTCTCGCCATCGGGCACCACCTTCACCACCACGCCGGTGACGACCACCTTGCCCAACACGATGATGATCTCCGTGTTGAGCATGCTCTCGGCCGACAGCTTCGGCGTGCCCTCCTTTGTGGCTTCCACAGCTTGCACCAACAGCGGTGCCTCGGCGATTACCGACGTGCTTGACGTGCGCTCGCCAACGGCCGCCAGCGCCACCGGCACCACGGTCGACATGGCCTACTTCACGCAGGCCAATGCCGGTACCTCGTGCGCCACCAAGGCCACCATCACTACCGCCGGCTCGGCCGACAATGGCATCGCCCACCTGATGGCGCTGCGCACATCGCTCAGTGACCTATCTCTGGATAAAACACGCAATGTGCCGCTTAGCCCAGGCGGCACCGCCAGCTACACGCTCACCGCCAACAACGAAGGTTCGCTGCCCGAACCAGGCCCGTTGGCCATTGTCGACACCTTGCCCGCCGGGCTGACCTATACGGGCTTTTCGGGTGCGGGCTGGTTCTGCTCCGTCTCCGGCCAGGTGGTCACCTGTACCAAGTCCGGCGCCGTGGCGGCCGGCACCTCGGCCACGCCGCTGGTGATCAATGTCAGCGTGGCTGCCGGTCTCAATGGCGTCATTACCAATAGCGCCATCGTGTCCGGCACCGGTGGCGACGGTAACTCGGCCAACGACACGGCCAGCGAAACCTATGTGATCCTGCCCCAGCCCTACGCCTACTACGCGATGGATGAAGCAGCCAATGCGGTCAGCTTTGCCAACACCACGGCGCTGACCGCCGCGCCGGCGACCGCGCTGGGCACGGCCAAGGCGGCCGGCAATCCACCGCCTACCGTGGGCGCGGCGCTCACGGGCAGCCCCGGCACCTGCGGCGCCGTCAACACGCCCTCCACGGCCGGCGCCGGCATTAACACCGGCATCGACGTCAATTCAGTCGGCAACTCGGGCAGTATCGCGTTCTGGTACGCGGGCAGCGCCGCCTGGAACGATGGCAATGCGCGCATGCTGTTCGATGCGTCCAATGACCTGGGCGCCAACGCCGCCGACCGCCACTTCTTCCTGGCCAAGGATAGCTCGGGGCGCCTGGTCTTCTCGCTCAAGGACAGTGCCGGTACCATTTCCACGGCCAGCTCGATCAGCTATTCATTCGGCGCCAATACCTGGCATCACATTGCCGTGACCTGGGACCTGGCCACCGATTACCTGGCCATTTACCTCGATGGCGACAGCACGCCAATTGCCACCTCGGTCACCAACGTCAATGGCGTGCTCGGTGATACCGCAACCCTGTACATAGGCGCCCAGCGCAACGCGGGCGTGACCACTGGCGCCAGCGGCGCGCCGGCCGGCTACACGGCCAATCCGGCCAATGGCTACCTGGACGAAGTACGCATCTACAACCGCGCGCTGGCGCCGCTGGAAGTCGAAGCGATGGCCGACCTCAATCACGCCTGCGCCGGCACGGTGGACCACTATGAACTGGTGGTGCCAGCCACCGCCAGCGCCTGTGTGCCGCTGCCGGTGGTGCAGGTGTATGCCTGCGCGGCGACGGCGACCGCGTCGGCCTGCAGCGGCAATCTGCAAACTGCGGTTAACGGCAAGACTGTGAGCCTGTCCGCCAACGCAGGGACGCTGGCCGCCACCACGCCGACCTTCGACGCGATCGGCCAGACCAACACCACGCTTGACTATCCAACGGGAGGCTCGTCGACCGTCACGCTGACCATTGGCGGCGCCGGCAGCACCGCACCATCGGCATTGAATGCGGCGCGCTGCTGCCCGAGCGGCTCCAGCTGCGTCAATGCCACCAGTTGTACCACTGTCATCACAGCATGCTCGATCCCGGCCGCCAAGTTTGACGTCGTCGACAGCGACTACGCGGCCAACAGCTACGATGGCGCGGCCACCCACCGCATCTTCACCAAGCTCGCTGGCTGGAATGAAGTGAGTGGCGCCTTCGATGCCACGGGCAGCAGGTTCAAGCTGGACATCGCTGCCCTCAAGTCCGGCGGCACGACCGAAACCTCTTACG
>JBJMVX010000145.1:0-4239 GCA_045810445.1 Massilia sp. | reverse complement strand
TTGACTTCAATGCTGATCATCTAGGTCCTCCGATACAGCTCGGCGCCGTTCTTGACGAACTCGATGGCCTTGACCTCCATGCCCTGGCGCAGCGCGTTCACTTCGCTCATGCCATTGGCGGCGGCGTATTCGCGCACTTCCTGGGTGATCTTCATGGAGCAGAAATGGGGGCCGCACATCGAGCAGAAATGGGCCACCTTGGCCGAATCCTTGGGCAGGGTCTCGTCATGGAATTCGCGCGCCTTGTCCGGATCGAGGCCTAGGTTGAACTGGTCTTCCCAGCGAAATTCGAAGCGCGCCTTGGACAAGGCGTTGTCGCGGATCTGGGCGCCCGGATGGCCCTTGGCCAGATCGGCCGCATGGGCCGCTATCTTGTAGGTGATGATGCCGTCCTTGACGTCCACCTTGTTGGGCAAGCCCAGATGCTCCTTTGGCGTGACGTAGCACAGCATGGCCGTGCCATACCAGCCGATTTGCGCGGCGCCTATGCCCGAGGTGATGTGGTCGTAACCCGGCGCGATGTCGGTGGTCAAGGGGCCCAGGGTGTAGAACGGGGCTTCGCCGCACTGCTCGAGCTGCAGGTCCATGTTCTCCTTGATCAGCTGCATCGGCACGTGGCCGGGACCTTCGATCATTACCTGCACATCGTGCTTCCAGGCGATCTGGGTCAGCTCGCCCAGGGTTTTGAGCTCGGCCAGTTGGGCTTCGTCATTGGCGTCGTAGACGGAACCGGGACGCAGGCCATCGCCCAGGCTGAAGGACACGTCGTAGGCCTTCATGATCTGGCAGATGTCTTCGAAGTGGGTGTACAGGAAGGACTCTTCATGGTGGGCCAGGCACCACTTGGCCATGATGGAGCCGCCGCGCGAGACGATGCCGGTCAGGCGCTTGGCCGTCATCGGCACATAGCGCAGCAGCACGCCGGCGTGGATGGTGAAGTAGTCCACGCCCTGCTCCGCCTGTTCGATCAGGGTGTCGCGGAAGATTTCCCAGGTCAGGTCCTCGGCCTTGCCGTTGACCTTTTCCAGCGCCTGGTAGATAGGCACCGTGCCAATCGGGACCGGGCTGTTACGGATGATCCACTCGCGTGTTTCGTGAATGTGTTTGCCGGTCGACAGGTCCATGACATTGTCGGCGCCCCAGCGTATCGCCCACGTCATCTTCTCGACTTCTTCTCCGATTGAGGACGTCACAGCCGAATTGCCGATATTAGCGTTGATCTTGACGAGGAAATTGCGGCCGATGATCATCGGCTCGATTTCAGGGTGATTGATGTTGGCCGGGATGATGGCGCGTCCGCGCGCGATTTCCTCGCGCACGAATTCAGGCGTGATGGTGGCCGGGATGCTGGCGCCGAAGGACTGGCCCGGATGCTGGCGCCCCAGGAGGGCCGCCGTGCGCTGGCCCATGGGACCGGCCGCTTCCAGGTCGGCCAGGTACTGCTGGCGGTGCAGGTTTTCGCGGATCGCCACGTACTCCATTTCGGGCGTGATGATGCCGCGCCGCGCATAGTGCATCTGACTGACGTTGGCGCCTTCGCGCGCGCGGCGCGGAGTGCGGTGCAATTGAAAGCGCAGCTTGGCCAACTCCGGGTCGGCCAGGCGCGCCTGGCCATAGGCGGAACTGGGCCCGTCCAGTTGCACCGTGTCGCCACGTTCCAGTATCCATGGCAGGCGTGGGGTGCCCAGGCCAGAGCGAATGTCGATGATGGCCTCGGGGTCGGAATACGGGCCCGAGGTGTCGTAGATATAGACCGGCGGGTTCGCTTCGGCGCCAAAAGAGGCTGGCGTGTCGGCCTGGCTGACGGCGCGCATCGGTACGCGCAGGTCGGGCCGGCTGCCTTGCAGGTAGATTTTGCGGGAGTTGGGCAGCGGCGTGATGGCCGCCTGGTCCACCGTGGCGGTGGCCGAATCAAACTTCAATGGTGCGTTCATGTGGCTCCTTTGCGTGCAGGAGCCAGCAAAGGAGTGAGCAGCAAGCCGCACCGGTGCCGGCGCGACAAACTACAAGCTTCCCTTCGCTGGCATTATCCAGATCAGGTTCAGAGGGTGTTTCTCACCCGCGCCTCGCTGTGCGATTTGCAGGACCCCTAGCGTGTGCCGCCTTGCGGCAGCGGACGGATTATACGCGCTTGCTTTCCCACCAAGATGAATATTTCGCCATCAGCCGTGTCCGGCCAGCCTCTGGCGCGCTAGTGGCGTTACCGCAAAACAACATTCACCACCGCGCAGCGCCGTATTGACGTTTTGACCGTAAACGCAAAAGGGACGCTATGAGCGTCCCTTTAAACATCAAGTATTTCTGTGCAGAATTACATATTACTGTGACAACAATATCTACTGCTCAGGCGCAAAATAATATCACCAATTCTCACGCGCACAAGCTCATTTTCTACACTTTGCAGACAAATTACATACAAAACAACACTTGTTGAAGTCGTATGCAAAGTCGATTGATCCCTCCAATATTTTGGGCTTACATTGATTTCCTTGGCGATCTATCCGATCGGCAAAAACAGGTCGAACGACCTGAGTGCACGCAAGCCAAAAGAGCTTGCGGCAACAAACAAAACTATCATTCTCGGAGAAACTCCATGATGCAAAGTAAGACTGGCTTGTCCACGATCGCTACGGCGGTCAAGTTGTTGGTTGCAGTTGCAGCAGTTGGTGCCATGGGTGGCGCGATGGCCCAGGCCGATGACGACACCACCCGCGTTATCGTTGCGTTCAAGCACGGCAAACACGACGACATGCACAAGGAAATCGGCGCTCGCCACGGCCGCGTCAAACATGACCTGAAAGAAATCGATTCGGTCGCCATCGAAATCACCCACGCTCAGCTGCGCGAACTGCGCAAGAGCCGGCACGTGGAATCGGTGGAAGAAGATGCAGTGCGCTATCCGTTTTCCACCACCAGCCCATCGACTGGCACCCCATACTTCACCGGCCAACTGGTTCCTTACGGCATCAAAATGGTGCAGGCTGACCAACTGTCCGACGTCAACGCCGGCAACCGCAAGATTTGCATCATCGACTCGGGTGTGGACCGTGCGCACGAAGATCTGGTCGGCAACAGCTCGAACATGACGGGCGATAACGATCCAGGTACCGGCAACTGGTTCACCGACGAAAACCACCACGGCACCCACGTCTCGGGCACCATCGCTGCCGTGAACAACGCCGGCAAGGGCGTCGTTGGCGTGAACCCTAACCAGAAGATCAAGATCCACTACATCAAAGTGTTCGGCAAAGACGGCTGGGCCTACTCGTCGACGCTGGCAGCTGCTGCCAACAAGTGCGGCGCAGCAGGCGCGAACGTGATCAGCATGTCGCTGGGCGGCCCGACCTCGAACACCACCGAGAAAAAAGCCTTCGACGCACTGCAAACCAAAGGCGTGCTCTCGATCGCCGCCGCCGGCAACGATGGCAACACCGCCATCTCCTATCCTGCTGGTTACACCAGCGTGATGATGGTCGCGGCTGTGGACGAAAACAAAGCCTGGGCTACCTTCTCGCAGTACAACAGCAAGGTTGAAATCTCCGGTCCAGGCGTGGCCGTGCTCTCGTCGGTACCGACCAACAGCGGCACCGCCTCGGCACTGAACGTGGGCACCACGGTGTACGCACCAGGCGCCATGGATGGTTCGCCAGTGAAGACCGTTTCGGCACCGCTGGCTGACTTTGGCCTGGGCGACGCAGTGACCACCACGATGACTGGCAAGACCTGCCTGATCGCCCGTGGCACGGTGGACTTTGCGACCAAAGTGAGCAACTGCCAGAAGAGCGGCGGCGTATCGGCTGTCGTGTACAACAATGTCGCCGGCGGTTTCGGTGGCACCATGGGCACCACCGTTGTGACCATCCCATCGGTCACCGCCTCCGACACCGAAGGCGCATCGCTGAAAACCAAACTGGGTCAGAGCGCCACCGTGGCAGTCACCCCGACCAGCTACGCTTACTTTGACGGCACCTCGATGGCAACGCCACACGTGTCGGCAGTAGCGGCACTGGTATGGAGCTACTTCCCAAGCTGCACCGGCACCCAGATCCGCACCTCGCTCACCAAGAGCGCGCTGGACCTGGGCCCGGCTGGCCGCGATGTCAAGTTCGGCTTTGGTCTGGTTCAGGCCAAGGCAGCTTACGATCGCATCCGCACCATGGGCTGCGGCGTGTAATTTGCGCTGTTGCTGAAAAAAGGACGCTGCGGCGTCCTTTTTTTTATTCCTCCGCGCTCCTAACG
>JBJMVX010000144.1:0-10720 GCA_045810445.1 Massilia sp. | reverse complement strand
TGCTGCCAGGGCCATGAAAACCATGGGTTTTAGCGAGCTGGTGCTGGTCAATCCCCGTTTCGAGGGCGCCTTGCAGGACCCGGAAGCGGTGGCTTTTGCCAGTGGCGCCCAGGATGTGCTGGAGGGGGCGCGCATTGTCGGCTCCATGGCCGAAGCCCTCGATGGTTGCAATTTCGCCGCTGCCGTCTCGGCGCGTCTGCGCGAATTTTCCCCGCCCGTGTGGAGCCCGCGCGAGTTTGCTGGCCATGTGGCGGGGCAGGGCAGCCTGTCGGCAGCCCTCATCTTTGGCAATGAGCGTTTCGGCCTGCCCAATCACGTCGTCGAGCAGTGCAATGTCTTGATCAACATCCCGGCCAATCCCGACTACTCCTCGCTTAATCTGGCGCAGGCGCTGCAGGTGTTGGCCTATGAATGCCGAATGGGCGACGGCGCCGTGGCGCCGGCCAGCGCGGTCGGTTTTCATGGCGACGCGGCTGGCCTGGAGCAGATCGATGGTATGTACGCTCACCTGGAGCAGGCGCTGGTGGCCATCGATTTTCTCGACGCCGACAATCCGAAAAAGCTCATGCCGCGCTTGAAGCGCCTGTTTGCGCGCACCCAGTTAGAGACCGAGGAAGTCAATATCCTGCGCGGCATCGCGCGCCAGATCCTCAAGCACGCGCCGCCTAAATGACGTCAAACGGGTCCTTGCGGCCCGCGTAGATATTGGCCAGCGCCTGGCGTTCGCGTCCCACGATAGTGGCCACGAACAGCTTGGGGTCGCGCATTTTGCGGAAAGTGGAAAAGCCGGTATCGAGAAAATCGTGCAGGTCGCCCAGGCCCGCCAGGAAGGCCGGTCCCTTCATCAGCGTCAAGGTCACCGACAGCAAAGGTATCTTGACCAGCTTGCACAGCGAGTCGCCCAGTTCCTGCACCAGGTCCAGCTGGCGCTCGCGCTCCTCGCGCAGGGTCGCCGTGCGGTAGGCGGCAATGTACATCGCGTCCGTGAAGTCGGTGCCCAGCACGCGCGCCATGGCCGTGTCCAGCCGTTCGGACAGGGCGTCGAGCACGATGGCCTCGGTGATCGTGTGCAGGGACTCGTAGGACAGCATCTTCTGCAGCGTGGGGATGATGCGTTCCAGGTCGACATCGCGCTGACTGAGGTCGTGCGCACCATAGAGCTCCTCAAGGAAAAACAGGGCAGCGTCGTGGGTGTTGGGGTTGGCCAGCAGGTCGGCATGGGTTTCGGCCAGGCGGCCTGACTGATGGCGCTTTAATGCCGTGCGCGCAGCGAGCAGCGCGGGCTCGCGCTTGGCGGCCTGGCGTTCGGCAGCCACCAGCTTGAGCTGTTCGGCCAGCCTTGCAACGAGATGTTCTTTCTTCATGCCCACCGTTGTACCAGAAACGACTAGACGGATCACTCTAGTTTGCTGTTCTAAAGGCCTGCGGCTTTGGCGTACACTACGAAAAAAATGACAAGGAATCAGAGACATGGCAACAAACCGCAGGTCCTTTTTAAAGGTGGGCGCGCTTGCCGCGCTCGGCCTGGCCGCTGGCGGCGGCATCTACCGCTACACCCATCCCCCGGTTGCCAATGCGCGCTTCGTGCTGGACGGCGAAGCGAAAGCGGCCCTGGACGCCATCATTCCCGGCATGTTGGCCGGCGCCTTGCCGACGGCCGCGCCAGCGCGCAGCGCAGCGATCAGCGCCACCACCGAGCGCGTGCACCAGGCCATCCTGGGCTTGCCGCTGAACGCCCAGAAAGAAGTGCAGGACTTGTTTGGCCTGCTGGCGCTGGCGCCCGCGCGGCGCATGCTCACTGGCGTGTCGGGCGGCTGGAGCCAGGCGCAGGACGAACAGGTCAGCGCGTTTTTGCAGGAGTGGCGCTTTCATCGCCTTGGCATGCTGCAGACGGCCTACCACGCGCTGCATGATCTGATCATCGGTTCCTGGTACGCCGATCCCGCCAGCTGGGAAGCCATCGGCTATCCCGGCCCCTTGAAGGAACTTGCATGAGTAACCCGAGTATCATCCCCGACCCGATTGCCGCCGGCCTGGCAGGCGGCTGGCACGTCACCGACTGCGCCACACTCACCGCCAACACCACAATGGAAGCGGACGTTATCGTCATTGGCAGCGGCGCCGGTGGCGGCGTGACGGCCGAAACGCTGGCCAAGTCCGGCCTGAAAGTGATCATCGTCGAAGAAGGCGCGCTCAAATCGTCCAGCCACTTCAAGATGCGCGAGGCAGAAGCCTATCCTTCGCTGTACCAGGAGTCGGCCGCGCGCAAGACGCGTGACAAGGCAATCAACATCCTGCAGGGGCGCACGGTGGGCGGGTCGACCACGGTCAACTGGACGTCGAGTTTTCGCACGCCCACGCCCACGCTGGAATACTGGCAGAAGCATTTTGGCCTGGCCAGCTACACGCCGGAAGCGCTGGCGCCCTGGTTCCTGATGATGGAGCAGCGCCTGAACGTCAGCACCTGGTTGACGCCGCCGAATGAAAACAATGACCTGTTAAAGCGCGGCGCGGCAGTGCTGGGCATTCCCGCCGCTGCCATCATGCGCAACGTCAAAGGCTGCTGGAACCTCGGTTACTGTGGCATGGGTTGTCCGACCAACGCCAAGCAGTCGATGCTGGTCACCACCATCCCCTCGGCCCTGAACGCTGGCGCCACGCTGCTCACGCATGCACGCGCCCAGCGCCTGGTCCTGCGGGGCGACAAGGTCGATTCCCTGGTGTGCACAGCACTTGGCGCGGACGGCATTGTCCCCAACGGCCACACCGTCACGCTGCGTGCCAAGCATTTTGTGGTGGCCGGTGGCGCCATCAATTCGCCTGGCCTGCTGCTGCGCTCCAATGTACCCAATCCGCATGGCCTGCTGGGTACGCGCACCTTCCTGCACCCGACCGTCATCTCGGCCGCGCTGTTCAAGCAGCGGGTCGATGGCTACGCCGGCGCGCCGCAAACGATTTACTCGGACCACTTCCTGGAGACCCAGGCCATCGATGGTCCGATCGGCTACAAGCTCGAAGCCCCGCCCCTGCATCCGCTGCTGCTCTCGACCACGATGGCCGGCTTTGGCCAGTCGCATACCGACACCATGGCCCAGTTCCCGCACGTGCATGGCTTGCTGGCGCTGCTGCGCGACGGCTTTCACCGCGACGCGCCTGGCGGCACGGTGGCCTTGGCGTCTGACGGCGCGCCGGTGCTCGACTACCCGATCAGTGACTTCATGTGGGATGGCGTGCGCCGCGCCCACCTGACGATGGCCGAGATCCAGTTCGCTGCCGGCGCCAAGAGCGTACAGCCAGTGCACGAACATGCGCCGGCCTACACCAGTTGGACCGAGGCCAAGCGGGCCATCGGCGCCCTCACTTATAAACAGCACATCACGCGCGTGGTGTCGGCGCACGTGATGGGTGGCTGCACGATGGCGGACGATCAGCGTCTGGGCGTGGTGGGAGCCAATGGTCGCTACCATGGCCTGAGCAATCTGTCGGTGCATGACGGTTCGCTATTCCCCACCTCGATCGGCGCCAATCCGCAGTTGTCCATCTACGGCATCACGGCACGCCTTGCCGCTGGCCTGGCCCAGGAGTTGAGCGGCAAGCCGGCCGCGCGCCTGGTTGCCTGATGGCGGGCGTGAGTACGCGCACGCTGGTGCGACTGCTGCTGCTCGTGCAAGCGGCGTATGCGCTGGCATTGGCTGTCGCGCTGGTGCGTTTTGGCGTATTCACGTCCTGGTGGGTGGCAATCGCAGTGGGCAGCGTTTCTGTGCTGCTGCTGCGGGTGGCCATCACCGCCAACAATTTTGTCATGAGCGCGCGCTCGGCAAGCGCCACGCCGGACGGCTTTCGCCTTGGCCCGGCAGCGCGCGTGCGCCTGTTTGTCGAAGAGTTCATGGCCACGCTGCTGCAAACCTCCTGGTTCATGGCGCGTCCGCCCGCCCGTCCCACCATCTATACAGACAGCGTCAGTGCGCCCGTGCTGCTGCTGCACGGTTATGGCAGCAACAGCGGCTACTGGGCCCACCTCATCCCCTTGCTGGACGCGGCCCACATCAGCCACGCGGCACTGGAACTGGAGCCGCTGTTGGGCGCCATCGATGACTACGTGCCCATGGTCGCGCGTGCAGTCGATGATTTGTGCACAAAAAGCAACGTTACCCGCGTTATTATCGTGGCGCATAGCATGGGTGGCCTGGTCGCGCGCGCGTATTTGCGCGCCCATGGCGGCGCGCATCTTGCGCACATTTTCACACTCGGCTCGCCGCATCACGGCACCAGCCTGGCCAATCTCGGACCTGGACAAAACGCGGCGCAGATGCGTCGCAGCAAGCATGATGCCATCCCGGAAAGCGCGTGGTTGCAGGCGCTGTCGCAGGCTGAGGATGCACAGGCGCGTTCCTTGATCACCTCGTTTTACACTCACCACGACAACATCGTCGCGCCTCAAACTTCCAGTCATTTGGCGGGTTCTCGCAATCTGGAATTTGGCGGCATTGGCCATGTGGCAATGGGCCGCAATCCCCGCATTCTTGCTTGCCTGATGGACGAGCTATTGAACGTCTGCACACGCTAAAGTTTGTGTAGCAACATTTTCGCCAAGCGTGATACAGTCGAAGCGTGCAGCAGTGTCGTGGACAAAGTGACGGCGTGGTAATTGGTGAGTTTGTATGCCCAGCCATTCCTGGGCGGGCCAGCAATAGACGGGAGCGGAATCGTGTCTGCACGGATCCTCATAATCGAAGACAACCCCACGAATATGGAGTTGATGGTGTATTTGCTGACAGCGTTCGGCTATACACCATTGACCGCGAATGATGGCATCCTCGGCGTCGATACCGCCCGACAGACAAACCCCGACCTGATCATCTGCGACATCCACCTGCCCAAGCTCGATGGCTACGGCGTGGTGGCTGCGCTCAAAAAAGACGAAGCTCTGCGCCATATACCCGTGCTGGCCGTGACGGCGCTGGCCATGGTGGGCGACCGCGAACGTCTGCTCGCTGCCGGCTTCAATGGCTACATCGGCAAGCCCATCGAACCCGATACCTTTGTCTCCCAGCTCGAAGCCTACCTACCGGGGAGCAGCGCGCCGACGCTGCCAGCGTCCGAGCCGGTTGAGAGCTTGCCGGCCACGCGCCAGGCCACCATTCTGATTGTCGACGACCACGTCCTGAACCGCGAATTTTTGATCACGCTGCTCGGCTATGGCGGGCACCGTTTGCTCGAAGCGCCAAGTGGCGTGGAAGCGCTTAAACTGGTCCAGTCCGAAAAGCCCGACCTGGTCATCTCCGACATCCTCATGCCGAACATGGATGGCTATGAATTTGTCACGCGCCTGCATGCCGATCCGTCGACCGCGCAACTGCCTGTGATTTTCTACACGGCCACCTACCGCGAACGCGAAGCGATCCAGCTGGCAGAGTCGTGCGGGGTGCGCTGGGTGCTGCCCAAACCGTCGGACCCGGACGTCATTTTACGCACGGTGCATGAAGCGCTGGGAATGCAGGAGCCGGATCAGTTACCGCACATTGCCAATGTGTCCTCGGACGCCAACCGCATGTTCCTGATCGACCACACGGTGGCCGAATATCTGGTGGAAGTCGAGTCGAGCAGCCAGGTGCTCTCGCGCATGGGCCACGACGGCGACACCACCGGGCCGCTGCATGACCTGGCCAAGATGACCGACCGCCTGGCCAGTTCCCTCTCCAGCCTGCAGGCAGTGAGCCTGCGCCTGACTTCCCTGATTGAACTGGGCATCGACCTGGGCGCCGAACGCGATCCGGCGGCCCTGATCGACATCGGCTGCAAGGTCGCGCAGAACATCTGCGTGGCCAAATATGCCTGCATCGGCGTGCTCGATGAAGGCGCCGATGAGCTGTCCTATTTTTCTTCGTGTGGCGAGAAGCAGCAGGCGCGCGTGGTGATGGGCGCCCCCCGCGCCGGCGTGCTCAATACCCTGCTCGACAAACGCCAGCCGGTACGCATCGATGGCATCGATGGCGACCCGCGCGCGATCGGCCTGCCGCATGGCCATCCATCCGTCCATTCCTTCCTCGGTGTGCCGATTGCCTCGCGCGAGCGGGTGCATGGCTGGTTGTACCTGGTCGACAAACTTGGCTCGGACAGTTTTTCGGAAGTCGATGAACGGGTCGCGGTGACGGTTAGCGCCCAGATCGCGGTCGCCTACGAAAACCTGCTGCTGTACGAAGAAATCAAGCGCCATCACGCGCAGCTGACGGCCGACATGACGGCCCGCATCCGGCTCGATGAAGACCTACGACGCTTTCGCACCGCGATGGACGCCACGGCCGATGCCATCTTCCTGATCGACCGCTCCAGCATGACCTTTGTTGACGTCAACGCCACCGCCTGCCGCATGCTGGGCTATGAGCGCGATGACTTCATGGCGCTGGGGACCAGCAATCCGAACAACTTCACCGGCACCGACCGCGAGCGCCTGCAGGACCTGTACGAAAAGCTGCTGGCCGGTGACCAGAGTGGCGCCATGACCGACCTGCAGGTGCAGCGCCGCGACGGCACCCGCGTGGCGGTCGAAGTGCAGCGTCGTACGCTGCGCTCCGGCGCCAGCTGGGTGCTGGTGGCGGTCGCACGCGACATCACCGAACGCAAGGAAGCCGAGATGCGCCTGCTTAAACTGGCGCACTTCGACACCCTGACAGGGCTGCCTAACCGCAGCCAGTTCTATTCGGCGCTGACACGCTCGCTGGAACAGGCGGCCGAGCACCGCTGGACAGTCGGGGTGCTGTTTTTGGATGTGGACCGCTTCAAGAACATCAACGATACCTTGGGCCACCCATGCGGTGATGAATTGCTGCGCCAGTTCGCCAGCCGCCTGGTCGACTCGCTGCGCGTGCGCGACACGGTAGGGCGCTTTGGCGGCGACGAATTTGCCGCTATCCTGATGCTGCCGGAAGGGCCGCAAACGGCGCTGGCCGTGGTCGACAAGATCCGCGAATCGCTGCGCCGTCCCTTTGACCTGTCGGGCCATGAAGTGACGGTCACGGCCAGTATCGGCATCACCGTTTATCCGGACGACGGGCTCGATGCCGACACCCTGATCAAGTACGCCGACACCGCCATGTACCGCGCCAAGGAAGCGGGGCGCGACGCCTTCCGCTTCTTCACCGCCGAGATGAATGCCCAGTCGCTGGCGCGCCTGGACCTGGAAAACGCGCTGCGGCGCGCCATCGATAACCACGAGTTCGTGCTCTATCTGCAGCCGAAGGTGCACATCGGTTCGGGCCGCATCAGCGGTGCAGAAGCGCTCATTCGCTGGAAGCGGCCGGGCCACGGCATGGTCTCGCCAGCCCTGTTCATTCCGGTGCTGGAAGAGACGGGCTTGATTGTCCCCGTCGGGACCTGGGTCCTCAACGAAGCCTGCCGCCTGATCAGCAAATGGGGAAAATCGAGTACGGGGCCGGTGCACTTGTCGGTCAACGTCTCCGGTGTCCAGTTCTTTTTGGGCGGGCTGGAAGAAGAGGTGCTCAATGCGATCAAGGTGCACGAAATAGCGCCCGAATTGCTGGAGCTGGAGCTGACCGAAAGCTCGTTGATGTCCAATGCCGAAGACACCATTACGGTGCTGCGTAACCTGAAAGGCCTGGGCATCAAGATTTCGATCGACGATTTCGGCACTGGCTACTCCAGCCTGGCCTATCTGAAGCGCTTCCCCATCGACAAGCTCAAAATCGATATCGCCTTTGTGCGCGAAGTGACCAGCAACCCGGACGACGCTGCCATTGTCCTGGCCATCATCAATATGGCGCACAGCCTGAAGCTGCAGGTCATTGCAGAAGGCGTGGAGCGCGACGCGCAACTGGCTTATCTGCGCCGTCACGGCTGCGACGAAATGCAGGGCTATTACTTCAGCAAGCCGGTGCCCGAGGAGGAGTTTGAACAGATGCTCGCCGACGGAAAATCGCTGGCGACACCGGTCGACGATGTGCTGGCTGGGCAGCAGACCTTGCTCATTGTGGACGACGACGCCTTCATGCTCGATGTGCTGTCGGACTTCCTGGCCCAGGATGGCTACCGCATCCTGACTGCGCAAACTGCCGCAGAAGGCTTCGATATTTTGGCGCGCAACAAGGTGCACGTGATCCTGTGCGACCAGTGCATGCCGCTCATGAGCGGGACCGAATTCATGGAACGGGTCAAGAACCTGTGCCCGGATACCTTCCGCATCATGCTCTCGGCCTATGCCGATTTGACCCCGATCATGGCCGCCATCAACCACGGCGCCATCGACCGCTTCTACACCAAGCCCTGGAAGGGCGCCGTCCTGCGTGAAAACATCCGTGAAGGCTTCCGCCTGCATAGTCAGTTGCACGGTGCCGGTGCCGGCCAGTCCATGCTGCAGTAGCCGGTGCTAGGGCAATCGGGGAATCTGCCGCCGTCCGAGCCGGGCGAAAGCCGGGTCGGCAATCTGGTCATCGTTTTTTCGGTGCTGTGCGCTCTGGTCATCCTGGCCAACCTGGGCTTTCAGGTGGTGCAGGCGCGCGCGGCCATCATGCGCAACAGCGCGCAGAGTGCCACGACGCTGGCGCGCGTGCTCGAACAGCAAACCATCGCCGCCCTGGACAGCGTTGAATTGGCGCTGCACGCAAGCAGTGAAGCGATTGCGCTGTTGCCGCCAAATGTGCCCGAGCGTGATGGGCGCATCGACCGGCTGTTGAACGGTAACCTGGCCAAGCTGCCCTTCATCCGGGCGATGTGGGTGCTGGACGCGAACGGGGACATGGTCCACGACACCGAACACACTCCCGGCCACTACAACCTGGCGGACCGCGAATACTTCCAGATCCACCGGGACGACCCTTCGGTCGGCATGTATGTCGACCGGCCGATCCTGTCCAAATTGGGCGTGCCCTTCATTGGCCTGTCGCTGCGCATTGCGCGCGCGGACGGCAGCTTCGGCGGCGTCATCGTGGCGGCGCTGGAGCCGGACTATCTGCACCGCTTCTATGACTCGATCCGCTCCGGCGCACAAGGGATCGTGGCCCTGGTGCGCGACGATGGCACCCTGATGCTCCGGGTGCCGGGCAGTGTGCGTGCGCCGCGCACGTCCTTGCCACGCCTGATTGAACACAGCGCCGAACTGATCGAAGGCAGTTACACCGACTTTAGTGTTATTGACGGCGTCGAACGTACTTACTTTTTCCGCCACGTGAACAAGCGCCCGCTCGTCGTCGTCGTTGGGGTCGCGCGCGAAGACCTGCTGGCTGACTGGCGACGCACGGCCATCGGTTATGCCGGCGTGGCGCTTGGGTTGCTGCTGCTGGTGGGCTGGCTCAGTCACCTGGTGCGCAAGGAATTGCGGCGCCGGCGCGCGCTCGACGCTGCGCTGCGCGCCTCCGATGCAGCCATGAAGGCGGCCCAGCAACTGGCCCACATCGGCAGTTGGCGCATCAATCTTGATACACTTTCCGGGCACTGGTCCGATGAAATGTATCGTGTTATGGGCTTGCCGGTGGCCGCGACAGCGCCGCCATTCGAGGAATTTCTCGCGCTGCTTCATCCAGAGGATCGTCACATCGTGCGGGCCGCCATCGACAGCGGCACTGAATGGGCCGGCGAAGTGCGCACCGATCCGAAGCGCGGTGCGCAGCGGTATCTGCAAACGCGCAGCACCTTGCTGCGCGGCCCCGATGGCCGGCCCAGCGCCTTGATGGGCACTCTGCAGGACATTACCGAGCGTCGTACGGCGCAGGAAAAGCTGCGTCTGTCCGCGCGCGTATTCGAGCAAACTGGCGATGGCATCATCGTGAGCGACGCCGAGAACTGCATCGTGGCGGTCAATGCTGCCTTCGAGCGCATCACCGGGTACAGCGAAGCCGAAGTGCTGCAACTGCACCACCGCAAACTCCACGCCGGGGTCAATGAGGACGCCTTCCTGGCTGCCCTGTGGCATACCGTACAAAAGGAAGGGCAATGGCGCGGCGAGATTTGGAGCCGGCGTAAAAATGGCGACGTATTCCCCGAGTGGTTGATTTTGTCGGCGATTTGCGATCAACATGGACGCGTGGATGGCTACGTGGGCGTGTTTACGGACTTGAGCGAAATCCGCGACGCGACCCAGCAACTGCAGTTCCTGCATCACCACGACCCATTAACGCGCCTGCCCAACCGCGCGCTGCTCAATGACCGTCTGGAGCAAGCGATCGAATCAGCCCGTCCTGCGCAGCGCCAGCTCGCGGTCCTGCTGCTCAATGTGGATCGCCTCAAGCGTATCAACGAGGGCATCGGCCACGATGCGGGTGACCATCTGCTGCGCGAAATCGGGCTGCGCCTGCAGGCACGCCTGCAGCCTGGCGACACGCTCGCCCGTCTTGGCAGCGACGAATTCGTCTTGCTGCTCACGCGGGTCGACGACGATGATGACGTCAATGCGCGCGCCCAGCAGATGCTTGAACTGGTGGCCCAACCCATTGCCTTGGATGGGCATGAAGTCAGTGTCACAGCCAGCATCGGGATCGCCATGTATCCGGCCGACGGCCTTGAAGCGGGTGAATTGATCAAGAACGCCGATACCGCACTCACGCATGTGAAGGAAGGTGGGCGCAACAGCTTCCGCTATTTCACGACCGAGATGAACATCCGCGCGCTGCACTGGATGTCGCTGGAACACCGTTTGCGTGGTGCCCTGGAACGTGACGAACTGCTGCTGCACTACCAGCCGCAATTGGCGCTGGCGGGCGACCGCCTG
>JBJMVX010000143.1:0-31493 GCA_045810445.1 Massilia sp. | reverse complement strand
TTGGTGGCCTCTGGTTTGGACGGCGCTGGACTGTGCTCGGTGCCATCGTCTGTGCGCTGTCCGTGCTTGCCTATCTCTACCTCATGCCTTGGTTCAATCTGGCGATGGCCGTGATTGGCGGCGGCGGCTTGATGTTGGGCGGCACCTTCATGCGGCGTGTTGATTGAAGCGGGGCCACGATGCCAGCCCTCGATGAAGTCATCCACCAGAGCACCCGCTTGCGCATCATGACGGCGCTGAACCTGTTGGCCGACGACGAATATGTCAACTTCGTGCGGCTCAAGGCGCTGGTCGAGGTGAGCGACGGCAATTTGGGCGCCCACCTGGAAACACTGGGCCGCGCCGGCTATGTGCGCGTGGACAAGCAGTTCATAGGCAAGAAGCCACAGACCATGATTTTTATTACCGCAGTCGGCCGCGAAGCTTACCGTTCGCACATCGCCCAACTGCGTCAGCTTTTGGAGTTGTAATTCGTTTGCATTTAACCTGAGGAGACTGTAATGAATTCGTTGACTGGCGCAGCTGCACTGGCATTGGTGATGTTGGCACTGATTATCTGGCAGTGCTCGGACTGGATTGAGGCGCATACCGAGGCCTCGCGCGAGCAGGCCCGGCGCATCAAGCTGGAAAATGACAAGCTGGCGTTCGAGCTGGCGACCCAACAGCAGGCCCGCGCCGCCATTCCTCCAGCCGGCCCGCGTTAAGCGCAATTCGCTCATGAGCCTACGTATCCGACGCTATCGTGATAGTGACCGCGCGGCTGTCATGGCGGCATTTCGCAGCAATGTGCCGGCCTATTTTCCCGCGTCAGAAGCCAGTTGGTTGCGTGCTTGCCTGGACGAACCGGACGGTCCGTTCTTCGTCGTGCTCGACGGTGCTGAGTTGATAGCCTTTGGCGGCTATGAACTGTCGCCCTTCTACCACTTGGGCACCCTGGTGTTTGGCCTGGTGCGTGCCGACCGCCATGGCACTGGAGTAGGGCGCATGCTGCTGCACTATCGCCTGCGCGACATGGCCAAGCGCAAGCTGCGCCCGCGCTTCGTGACGGTCGACACCCATCCCCACACCGCCGGCTTTTTCCTGCGCTCGGGCTTTGAAGAGATCGCGCGCTGGCCCGGGGGCTACCGGTCCGGCCTGGACCGGGTGGACCTGCGCTTCGAGTTGACTGACGAGGCCCTGGCCAGGCTTGCCTAGTCCAGGGCACGCCGCGCGTCACAGCATGTCGATGCGGCCGTAGGCGCCATGCTGCTCGTTGCCTGGTCCCGCCGTGTAGAACAGGGTCGTGAGCGGCTGGGCGTTCACGCCGTTACCAAAAGCGATACCCCATAAGCCGTCAATGACGATCGGCGTGCCGTCGGACTTGCTCAGCGTGCCAGCCAGCGCGCCGGTAGTGGTGTTGTAGGCGTTGATCTTGCCATCACCGAAATTGGCGACCAGTAGCATATTGCTGAAGGTACCCAAGGTCGCTGGCGCCATCGCCATGCCCCACGGGGCGTTCAGGGCCCCACCAGTGACCAGGCGCTTGATGAAGGCGCCGCCGGTGTCGAACACATTGATCATGCCCAGTCCAGCGCCGGCCACCTCATCCGGGCCCGTCGCCGCCCGCTTGGCATAGGAAACATAGACGCGGTCGCCAATGGTCTGGATGCCGAAGGGCGCATAGCCTGCCGGCAGTGTGGGGTCGCTGAAGGTGCCGGGCAGGGTGACCTTGGTGAAGGTCCCGTTATAGACGTCGACGGCATTGTGGCGAAAGTCGGCGGCGTACAGATAATTGGCGCCGACACTGCTGCCGATGGCCAGACCCTTGTACAGCGGACCGTTGACACCGCCATCGACCATGGTAATGGCCGCATTGCGGTTCACGGCTGGCGACCAACCCGACACGGTGCCGCCTTCGCCGACGAAAATGAAGGGACTCGCCCCGGTGACACCGTTCTCGGTCACCTTGAAGTCGGTGCTGGCATTGAACACGATGCCCGTCGGCCCCGCTGGTCCGCTCAAGCCGGCGGGGATGCTCACGACCAGGGTTTGCAGGACACCGTTTCCATCGTAGAGCGTGGAGCTGTTGCTGCCATTGTTGGCCACCCAGACGAAGCCGGTCGGATTGAAGGCCAGGCCCCAGGCATTGACCAGCCGCGCGTCGGTGTGCGGTGCTGCGGTGCCGCTGTCCGCCACAAGGACGCTGGCAGCGAACTTGGTGCTGGGCGGTGGTGGTGGCGTGTAAGTGCCGCTGTCGCCGCCGCCGTATCCGCCGCCACCGCCGCATGCGACGAGGCCGGCGGAAAGGGTAAGGACGGCCAGTGCGGCCTTGATGCGTGCGAGAGGATGGTCGTGCATATTCATGGTGAGCTCCTTTAAAGCGCTGAAGACGGGGTGGTGAACCTGTCGGTTCATACCGGGCGCGCTGAAAAGGTTCAATCGTGCGCTTGCAGGGCCTTGCTTACCATGACCAGGCGGCGCTGAGCGCCAGTGCACGCGGCGCGCGTTGGCCGCTGCTGTGCAACCAGGCCAGTTGCAGCGCGCAGGGGCCGGCGTCGTAGGCCAGCGCCAGGCGCAGGTCCACCCTGTCATTCGCGCTTCCCTGCAGGGGATGCAGTACACCGGCATGCGCAACCAGACGCAGATGGTCGGCCAAGGGCGTAAAGCCATTCACGTCGGTGTAGGCAATGCGCCCGCCATAGCCGTAATAATGGGGCGCGAAAAAGACACGCACGCCCAGTCGATCGCCGCTCACGCCTGCGTAGGC
Source organism: Massilia sp. (assembly GCA_045810445.1). Classification (GTDB taxonomy): domain Bacteria; phylum Pseudomonadota; class Gammaproteobacteria; order Burkholderiales; family Burkholderiaceae_D; genus Telluria_A. The sequence goes on along the minus strand of JBJMVX010000143.1, from coordinate 28,747 downwards.
TTCCTGGTAGTTGTAGTCGGCGCCGCGCACGAAGCTGATGCTGTTTGCACCGGCTTCCCAGCTCAGACCCGATGCCAGGCGCTGCGCGTAGCCGCCAAAGGCCAGCAACTCGGTCGCATGGTTGCGATCGCCAACGCGCACTTCCGGCGTGGCCATCGCCCCGCCGTACCAGCCAGAGCTGCCATCGTAATTGATCGCCAGCTGCGCACCGGGGCGACCGTCGCCAAGCGCGACGCCGCGCACGCTCAACTGGGAAGTGAGGGTCGCGGTGGCGCTGAACTGCGCGTTGGCCGGGGCGGGGATGGCCAGCAACAGCACCAGCGATGGCAGGCAGGCGGACCGCCTCACGGTTTGGCGAGTGCAGTCGCAGCGAGCGGCGCACATGAACAGCTGCATGCTCCTGTGAAGCGCGCCAGGGTGGCGCAAGCGTCGATATTACCAGCCTGGCGGTCGGCGCCGTCGGCTGCCTGGATGGCGGCGCGCAGCTGGGCCCCGCTGGCCGCAGGCTGCAGCTGGAAGGCTAGCGCTGCCAAGGCACTGACGTGGGCGGCGGCATAGGAGGAACCTGACACAAACGACCAACGGGCGCCTGGCGCAGCGCTCGGAATATCCTGGCCAGGCGCCGTCAGGACGGCCGGCGCAGGACTGCGCGTGCCACCGGCCATGGCCACTGCCAGCACACCCGGGTGCGAGGCCGGAAAGCCGCCATCGGCACGCTGGGGATCAACGGCGCCCACGACGGTGATGCCGCGCTCGGTGGCCACGTCAAGCAGGGTTTCCAGCAGCCGGTCGCTGGGGCCGCTCAAGCTCATGTTGATGATCTTGGCGTGGTTGAGGATGGCGAAATTGAGCGCTTTGCCCAGTGTGAAACTGTTGCAGCGCGTGGCTGGCGAGGCGGGGTCCGGCCAGCACGCGCGCAAGGCCAGCAGGCGCGCGTCTGGCGCGATGCCGGCAATGCCCTGGGCATTGCCCCGGCGCGCAGCGATGATGGCAGCGACTGCCGTGCCGTGGGTTTCGGCCGCGTCCGGTGTGGCATCGACGAAGTTCGCGCGCAGGGCAATCTGGCCGGCCAGATCGGGATGCTGGCCGTCGATGCCGCTGTCAATGACGGCCACGCGCACCGCGCGGCCGGTGCTGGTCTTGTGCAGTTCGGCCAGGCGCCAGTAACGCGCCACAGGTTGGACCGGAAACAAGGGGTCGGATCCTTGCATGGCCTGGAAATCATGCAGGGGCTGGGCCCAGGCGACGCGGCTGTCGTGCGCCAACAGTTCCAGGGCCTGGGCCAGGCTGACATGGGGCGGCAGTTGCATCACATAGCAATCGATGCCAATCACCGGCATGGCCCAGTCGCTGACCAGGGTCAGTTGGTGGGCGCTGGCCAGCTGGCTGGCGATGCGGTGGCGGGCAGCGCGCGCACCATCGTCGGGATAGTGTCCGCTGTAGCTGGCGTCGGGACGAAAATGCGGCGGCGGCAAATGCAGCATCACGAGAATGCGGATGGCTTCCGGGGCAGCGTCCTGCTGGACCGGCGTTTGCGCGCGCAGGGGCAGGGCGGCGCACAGGCTCAGAAGGCCCGCGAACAACAGGCGCATCATGGCAGCGCCGAATTCAGGGGCCGCACCAGGGTCACGGCTTTTTCGCTGCGCAATCGCGTCAGTGCGGCTGCCGCATCGGCAGGCGGCAGGGCCAGCAAATAGGCGTCGGTGACGGTCGGGCCGTCGACCAAGCGCGCGCCGCTGACGCGCAAAATGCGTCGTACTTCTCCCTCACTGGTGGCCGGATCGAAGGTGATGACGGCATCCGCAGCCGGTGCCGCTTGCGCGCCCAGTGCGTGATAGCCGCTGTCGCTCGCGGCTGGGCGCAGCAAGAGCGCGGCCAGTCCACAGATGACCAGCATTTGCGCGGCAACGGTCCAGCGCAACGAGGCACCATTGGCAGCGAGGCGTTGGCGCCAGCCTGCGACGGTGCTTACGGGATGTTCCTGCGGTCCCAGGCGCGGCGTGAGGGCGGCAAAAGCGCGCTCCACATCCAGGCCCGGCGCGGCGTCGTCGGTCGTGATGATGGCGCGCTGCCAGGTCAATTCGGCCTGGCACTCTGCGCAGTTCTCCAGATGGGGCGCAATGCGCTCCAACTCGTCGCTGTCCAGCGTTCCGGACAGCATCCAGGGCAATACCCGTTGGACCGTGTCGTGGGTCACTGCCCCGGTCTGGGCGGGCTCATTGTTCATGCAACTTCCTCCTGATGGCCGGCGAGCAGCTGCCTCAAGCGGCGGCGCGCGTGAAACATGCGGGTCTTCACGGTGTTGACAGGGCAATCCATGATGTCGGCAATATCGGCATAACTCATGTCGTGGTGATAGGTCAGCAGCACAACGGCGCGCTGGGTCGGTGGCAGGTCGTCCAGCGCGCTGGCAATGGCGCGGCGCAGCTGCTGCTGGTCCAATTCATGCACCGGCTCGTGGCTGGCGTCGCCTTCGAGCGCTTCCACATCGCAGTCCTGGGCTTCATCGAGGCCACGGATGGCTTTGCATGCCGTGCGGTAGGCAATGGCAAAGATCCAGGTCGACAGTTTGCAACTGCCATCGAAGCGCAGCGCCGATTGCCAGACCACCAGCATGGTGTCATTGATGACCTCCTCGATCAGGGGCACGCTGCGCGTCATCGCGTTCAAAAAGCGTCCCAGACGCGGGAAATAGCTGCGGTACAGCTGTTCGAAGGCGTGTTTGTCCCCGCCGACGACCAGGGCGATCAGCCTGTTGTCGTCGGCCGGCGCCGTTTTCTGGGGTGTTGCAGTGCTACTTGGGGGCATGCCGCCATCCTCACTCGTTTCCCGTTAATACCGGTGAACAAGGAAAAGGTTCAAACGGAGCACCAGTATCTCACTGACCGCCACGCAGGGGACAAATCCTGCAAGCCGTGAAACTAACCTCATACCTACACTGTCCTTGCGAAAGCGCGGAGCCATATACTGCTAACTCAGCATGGTTCCTCGCTTTCGCAAGGACAGTGGTGAGGGTGTCACAGCGGCCCGGACTTATTGCATGAACCAGCCGTGGCTGACGACAATCGATTGGCCGGTCAGGGCATTGCTTGGGAAGCCGGCCAGGAACAGGGCGGTCTGGGCAACGTCGTCCACGGTGGTAAATTCGCCATCCACGGTTTCCTTGAGCATGACGTTTTTGATCACGTCCGCTTCGCTGATGCCAAGCGCCTTGGCCTGTTCGGGGATCTGCTTTTCCACCAGCGGGGTGCGCACGAAGCCGGGACAGATGACGTTGGCACGCACGCCATGGGCCGCGCCTTCCTTGGCCACCACCTTGCACAGGCCGATCAAGCCATGCTTGGCCGTCACGTAAGGCGCCTTCAGGGGCGAGGCTTCCTTGGAGTGGACCGAGCCCATATAGATCACGCTGCCGCCGCGCTTTTGGGCATACATCAGTTTCAGGCAGGCGCGCGTGGTGAGGAAGGCGCCGTCCAGGTGGATGGCCATCAGTTTCTTCCAGTCGGCGAAGGCGAAGGTTTCAATTGGCGCGACAATCTGGATGCCGGCGTTGGAGATCAGGATGTCGACCCCGCCAAAGCGCGCTGCCACGCTGGCAATGCCGGCGTCGACCGCCGCTTCGTCCGTTACGTCCATCGCCACTGCCATGGCGCGCTCGCCGGTGGCGTCGAATTCGCGCGCGGTCGCTTCGGCTGCTTCGAGGTTCAGGTCGGCAATGACGACTTTGGCCCCATTGTCCAGAAATACTTTGGCGATATTTTTGCCGATGCCGCTGGCCGCGCCGGTGATGACGGCGACTTTGTCATTGATGCTCATGGTGGTTCCTTGGTTATTCGCGTTCGGGGACGGGGACGTTGAAGCCGTTGAGCGTGGTCGAGACCATCGCGTACAGCCCAACGAGGTAAATTAATTCGTTCACGCCATGCTGGCCAAAGACACTTAGCGCCAGTTTGTAGATGGGCTCGGGCAGGGTGCCGCCGCGGCTGAGCGCGTACGCCAGGTCGTAGGCGATGCTTTCTTCCTTGGACAGGTCGACCGGCTTGACGTCAGCGACCAGGGTTGCCAGGCGCTCGGCCGACATGCCTTCGCGTTCGGCGACCGCAATGTGGGCATAGATTTCGTAAGCGGCGTCAAAGCGTGCGCCAACCACCAGGATGACAACCTGGCGCACATTGTCGGGCAGGCTGGCGTTGGCGGTCATGGCCAGGGTCAGGTTCCAGATGGCCTTGCCGATGGCCGGCTCATGCAACCACGGATTCCATGGTCCCATGAGGGCGCCATCTTCGCGCTCGGCAATGAAGGCATTGAAGTTGGAGGAAATGCCGCGACGCATATCGTCGTACAGGGGGCGCTGTTCGGCGCTCAGGTCGGCGGGGGAAATCAGGGGCAGGCGCATGGAGTTCCTTGGCGGTGGTACGCCCGGAATGCCGGATGGATTCCGTGGCCTAAGTGACAATACAGCAAATTGCGGAAAGGTGCTGTCGGGCTGGCAACAGCGCCAGCCCCTTGCCTATTTGAGCAGCTGCAGCAGGGCCTTGGCGGCTTCTTCGGACGAGGCCGGGTTCTGGCCCGTCACGAGGATGCCATCGGTGATCACATGGGAGGCCCAGTCCGCGCCTTTCTCGTACTTGCCGCCATTTTCCTTAAGCATGTCCTCCACCAGAAAGGGGACGACCTTGGTCAGGCCGACAGCTTCTTCTTCAGTGTTGGTAAAGCCCGTCACACGCTTGCCCTTGACCAGCGCCTTGCCATCGCCGCCTTTCACATGGCGCAGCACGCCGGGTGCGTGGCACACGGCGGCCACGGGCTTGCCGGCGCGATGCATGTGCTCGATCAGCGCGATCGAGCTTTGGTCTTCGGCCAGGTCCCACAGCGGGCCATGGCCACCGGGATAGAAGACGGCATCGTAGTCCTCGGCCTTGGCGTCGGCCAGCTTGCCCGTGTGGGCCAGCGCGGCCTGGGCTTCGGGGTCGTCCTTGAAACGCTTGGTCGCGGCAGTTTGCGCGTCCGGTGCGTCGCTTTTCGGGTCCAGCGGCGGCTGGCCGCCTGCGGGCGAGACCAACGTGACGCGGGCACCGGCGTCTTTCAGTACGTAATAAGGCGCGGCAAATTCTTCCAGCCAGAAGCCGGTTTTGTGGCCCGTGTTGCCGAGCTGGTCGTGTGAGGTCAAAACCATGAGTACGTGCATGTCGGTTCCTTTGAGTTGGGCGTTAAGCAGAATAGTGTAGCCAAATTGTCTAGATAATGTCGCGCGCAACTCAGGCGCGGGATTCTTCCGGCAGAACCGTCTTGCGGAACACGGCCAGCAGCAACAGGTCGTAGATGATTTTGCAGGTACCGGCCGCCACGAGCGGCCAGCCGACACTGGAGTGGCTCAGCATCCAGCCCGCCAGCAGCGGGCTGCATCCGGCAATCAGGCTGCGCGGGACGGCCGTCACGCTCGCTGCGGCGGCTCGTTGCTCGGGCGGCACGACAGCCATCACGAAGGAGCCGCGCGTGGGCACATCCATCTGCGAGAGCATGCTGCGCGCCAGCAGCAGCGCGACCGCCCAAGCCAGCGTCGGCATGCAGGGCACCAATATGAGCAACACATTGGCGGGCAAGTGCGAGAACACCATGGTGTTGAGCAGGCCGAAGCGCCCGGCAATGCGCACGGCGACCAGGTAGGACAGGGCAGAACAGACGCCGGTCCAGAAAAAGACCGTGCCGGCCACGGCCGTCGACAATTGGAATTTCTGGAACAGCCAAAGGGCGATCATGGACTGGCCGACAAAACCGCCGCCAAAGGCGTCCAGGCTAAACAGCGCGGCCAGGGTGTAGACGGTCCGCCTGGCGCTGGTCAGGGGTGCGGCGCGCGCATGCACCCCAGGCGTGGCCGCGTGCGGCAAGGTCGCGTAAATGAGCAGTGCGGCAACGCCCAACAGGCCGTATAGCGCAAACATCGCCTGCAGGGCATGCAGCGGCGAGAGCAGTGCCTGCTGCGCCAGCAACGCGGGAAGGCCGGCGCACAAGGCCCCCGCTGCCGCAACCAGCGTGCCAGTCATGCTGTAGCGCGCGAACAAGGCGGTCCGCTCGCGCGCCTGCACCGCGCCCGCCATGACCGCATGTTCGAGCGGCAGGAAGACGCTGACGTCGCCACCGGAAGGGTTGAGCGTGCCGACGATGGCAATGAGCAGCAAAGGCCAGAAGGCCGTGATGCCGGCGAAACCGAAGCCGGTCAGGGCCATCAGCAGGGAGGCGGCCAGCAGCAGGCTGCGGTATTGCCAGCGCCAGGCGTGCCGTCCGACCAGCAAGGTCAGCACCCCTGAGCCGAGCAGGGTGGCCGTGGTGATGACACCCACCTGCAGCGGCGTCATGCCAAGCGCGATCAGGTAGACCGGCAGCAGCAGGCTGACATAGCCGTCCGCAAACGAGCGCAGGCCCTTGACCAGCAGCAGGCGGCGCAGCAGGGATGTGGTGTGGGGTGGTAGATCCATGGCCATGGCGCCATGGTAAGCGAACAGCAGGCTGGCGTGGGTTCAGTCTGCCGGACCCAGCCTGGCGGTGGCACCTTCGACCACGGTGTCCGCGTACACGCGCTGCTGGGGCCGCGCGCTGCCATCGAGTATCAGGGCGCCCAGCAAGCGGCAGGCGGCCATGACCATGGCCTGCATCGGCTGGCGCAAGGTCGTCAGTTGATAGCTGAGCCAACTGGCCTGGCTCACGCCGTCGAAACCGGTAATCGACAATCTTCCAGGCACGTCCAGGCCCATCTCGTGGCGTGCCGTGTCCAGGCAGCCGATGGCCATCACATCGTTGCCGCACACGATAGCGTCCGGGGCCGAGCCGAGCTGGCGCACGATGGCGCGCATGCCACGCGCGCCGCTGGCATAGTCGTAGTTGCCGCTCACGACCAGGGGCGCGGGCAGCCCGAGGGTGCTCAGCTGGGCGCAGGCGCCGCGGCGGCGTTCTTGTGCGATGACGGAGTCGGGCGGGCCTTCGATGAGGGCGAAACGGCGGTGGCCTGCCTGGGCCAAGCGCGAGACGATCAGGCGCGCCGCCGCGCCTTGATCGCACACGATGGCGTTGACGTTCGGCTGGTCCAGGTGGCGGTTGAACAGGACCACCGGAATGCCGCGCTTCTCAAACTCGGCCATCTGGGCCGGGGCGAGGCGGGCGGCAACGAGGGCGCCGTCGATCTGGTGCTGCCAAACATCGGCCAGGATGGCCCCCATCTCGCCTTCGCTGGGCAGGGCAAACAGGAGGATGCGCATGCCCTGCAGGCCAAACTGGCGGCTCATGTCGGACAGCACCTCGGGAAAATGCAATGTGGCAGCGTTCGAAATGATCAGCGCCACCTGGCGCGAACGGCGCGTGATCAGGCTGCGCGCGGCAGCGTTGGGGGTATAGTCCAGCTGCTGGGCCGCCTGCATCACGCGCGCATAGGTCGACTTCGAGACGCTGGCGCCTGGCTTGAAACAGCGCGAGACGGCCGATTGCGATACGCCGGCAAGGCTGGCGACGTCATACGAGGTGACGCGGCGCGAAGGCGCCTGGTTCACATGGGGTGGGGATTTGGTCATCATGATCGGCCACGCGCTGAGATGGATGACCCAGTGTAGCGCCGATATTTCCGCGTGGCAATAAAATGCGCATGCGTGGGCTCAGTGTTGGGAAACGCCTACACCCTGATGACCGATCTGGCCTATTCGATGGAAAAACCGACCAGTGTGCAGGTCGTCGTCGTCGTATTGTAATTGAGTAGTTTGATGCGCTTGCCCGCTAACTTTGCCGCCAACAAAACACTCAAGGATGCTTTGTCCGAAAAAAAGATGACGCCATATTGGCATTTTGTGTTGATGCCCTCTGCAACGGAAAAATAATAGTTGCTCCCTTCGTTGACACCCAAATCGGTAATCGTGCGCATCGCGTCGGTGTCGGCTTTGGCGGCGGTGCCGGCCAGGGATAGCGCCAGGATCAGCGCGAGGGTCAGGTATTTTTTCATGGGAAATCGGAAAAGGCTAGCCGGCACAGGGAAGTAGGGCTGACGATTCTGCCATGAAATTAATATTTCGTCAATTTTATGGCTGGCCACCCGGTCAAGCTGCCCGCCCAGGAACACGTTTTTTACTTGCGAATGAGGAAGTCTGCTATCATACCGCCCCTTACGATGAAGGGTCCCATGGCCAATGCTTGCGGCGTCGATTTTGGCACGTCAAATTCCACGGTAGGTTGGGTCGGTCCTCGCGCCAGCGGCAAGGACGGCTCGGTGCTGCTCGCGCTTGAAGATGGCAAGGCAACCTTGCCCTCGGTCGTGTTTTTCAATGCGGACGATGATGAAGTGAGTTACGGGCGCGCGGCCCTGGCCGGCTATTTGGCCGGCTACGAAGGGCGCTTGATGCGCTCGCTCAAAAGCTTGCTGGGCACCAGCTTGATTGACGGCCAGACCGAAGTGGGCGGTCGCGCCTTGCCCTTTCGTATGCTGTTGTCGCATTTTATCGGTGAAGTCAAACGTCGCGCCGAGCGCGAAGCGGGCCGCGAATTTACCTCGGCCGTGTTTGGCCGTCCCGTGTTTTTCATCGATGACAGCGCCGAGGCCGACAAACTGGCAGAAGACACCCTGGCCCAGGTAGCCCATGCGGTCGGCTTCAAGCATGTCGCTTTCCAGTTCGAGCCCATTGCTGCTGCTTTTGATTACGAATCCCAGATCCGGCGCGAAGAGCTGGTGCTCATTGCTGATATCGGCGGTGGTACCTCCGACTTTTCCCTGGTGCGCCTCTCGCCCGAGCGCGCCGGCAAGGCCGAGCGGCGCGACGATATCCTGGCCACCGGCGGCGTGCACATCGGCGGCACCGATTTCGACAAATACCTGAGCCTGTCGTCTGTCATGCCCCTGCTCGGTTACCAGAGCCTGATGAATAACAATAGCGCGATCCCGTCGAGCTACTATTTCAATCTGGCCACCTGGCACACCATCAACCTGGCCTACACCAAGAAAATCTGGACCCAGTTGGCGGACGTGGTGCGCGACGCGCGTGAGCCGGCTAAACTGGGCCGCTTGCAACGTCTGATCGATGAGCGCGCCGGCCACTGGCTGGCCATGAAGGTGGAAGAGGGCAAGATTGCGCTGTCGGACGCCGCTTCCGTGGAGCTGCATTTGGACCGCCTGGCGCCGCCCGAAAACCTGCTCCTGCAGCGCGCCGACTTTGAAGCCTCGATCGACCATCTGGTGGGTGCCATTGACCAGACCGTGCTCAAACTGCTGGCCGACGCCGGGGTCCCGGCCGATGCCGTCGACACCGTGTTCTTTACCGGCGGCTCAAGTGGTGTACGCATGTTGCGCGAGCGAATAGGCGCCTTGCTGCCGAACGCGAACAAGGTCGAAGGCGATCTGTTTGGCAGCATTGGCGCTGGCTTGGCCCTCGATGCCGTGCGCAAGTTCGGCTGAGCATGTTCGAACAACCCATCGTCATGCTGGACTTCGAGACCACCGGGCTCTCGCCAGCCATGGGCGACCGCATCACGGAAGTAGCCGCCTTGCGCATCGTGAACGGCCAGGTCACCGACCGTTTTGTTTCGCTGGTCAATTGTGGCGTGCGCATTCCAGCCTTTATTACCCAGTTGACGGGCATTTCCCAAGCCATGGTCGAGCGCGCACCGCCCGCGTCCGAGGTGGTGCCGGCCTTGCTGGACTTTATCGGTGAGAATGCGCTCTCGGCCCACAACGCCAGCTTCGACGAAAAATTCCTCAAGGCAGAAGCGGATCTGCTGGACCTGGCGCCCCGCCACGTCGGCCTGGTCTGCTCGCTGAAACTCTCGCGCCGCGTGTTTCCCGGTTTGCCCAGCTACAAGCTTGGCCTGCTCTCACATCAGCTGGGCATCCGCTTTCGCAGCGCCGCCCACAGGGCCGAATCGGACGCCGAAGTCGCGGCCCAAGTACTGATTCATATTGGCCAACATTTGAATCGTACATACGGCCTTGGCGTCATGGCGCCGCAGTTGTTGGTGTCACTTAACAAATTAAGTGCGGCCAAGGTCCCCGATTACCTGCAAAAATACGCCGATTCAAATAAGGCTTCAGAAATTTCGTAATCGCCTTACAATACCCGGCATCATGACCCGAACCGCCATCGTCCGCATCTTGCTGTCGCTGCTGTTGCTGATCTCTCAGCAAATGGCGGCGTCACACATGCTGACGCACCTGTCCGGTAGTCGGGATCGGGTCGCGGCCACCGAGCAAAAAGTGCAGGGCCGTGCTGGCGTGTCGGACGCCTTGGCGCAAGACCAGAGTTGCAGTCAGTGTCTGGCGTTTGCCCAGTTGGCTGGTCCCTTGCCCAGCACGCCACCGGCTTTTGTGGTCCCTAGCCAGCAGTCGAAGGCTGTCGACAGTGTCGATGTGCACGATGCCGGCGCCCGCATCATCCTCGCCTTCCAGTCGCGCGCTCCCCCCGTCCTGTCTTAAATACCGCCTTGAATCTCGCTTGTTGCGCCTAGCGCAGCGGCTTGCCGTGCTCTATTTACACAGGAATTCTCATGTTGAAACCAACCGTCTTCGCGGCGGCCATGCTGGCCGTCTTTGCCGCACCTGCGTCAGCCATTGCTGCTGACGACAAGGAACTGGCGCAGATTCGCGCCCAGATCCAGGAAATGAAACAGTCGTACGAAGCCCGCCTGGCCGCCCTGGAGCAGCGTCTGCAAGATGCCCAGGCGGCAGCCGCGCAGGCGCAAAACAGCGTGGCTGATGCCCAGGCGGCAGCCCAGCCTGCTGCCGCGCCGGTGGCACCGGCAGTGTCGGCCAGCAATGCCTTCAATCCCGACATGTCGCTCATCTTGGGCGGCACCTACAACAATCTCTCGCGCGACCCGGCGCAATATCACATCCAGGGCTTCATGCCGGTGGGCGGCGATCTCGGTCCCGGCACCCGTAGTTTCAGCCTGGGCGAGTCAGAGCTGACCCTGGCAGCAAACATCGACCCGATGTTTGCGGGACAGCTGACCTTCTCCCTGACGGGCGAAGACACCGTGGGCGTGGAAGAAGCGTTTGTGCGCACCCGCGACTTAAGTGGCGGACTCAATGCGCGCGCCGGACGCTTCCTGTCTTCGGTCGGTTATCTGAACAGCCAGCACGCCCACGCCTGGGACTTTACCGATGCGCCGCTGGCTTATCAGGCCTTCTTTGGCGGGCAATACAAGACCGATGGCCTGCAGCTCAAGTGGCTGGCCCCGACCGATATGTTTGTCGAGGTGGGCGCCGAAACCGGCCGCGGCGCTGCGCCACCTGGCAATGACCGTAACAAAAATGGCGTTGGTGCAAGCGCGCTGTTTGCCCACGTGGGCGACGACATCGGTGACTCGGGCAGCTGGCGCGCAGGCCTGTCGTATCTGCGCACAGCGGCCAGTGACCGTGGGTTCGATGATGCTGGCGTGATCGGCGCCTTTAGCGGCCGCTCCACGCTGTGGATTGCCGACGCCATCTACAAGTGGGCACCGAACGGTAATCCGACCCAGCGCAATTTCAAGTTGCAGGGCGAATATTTGCGGCGCAAGGAAAGCGGAACGCTGGCCGCCGATGCGACCACGGGCAACTACGACAGCACGCAATCGGGTTGGTATTTGCAGGGCGTGTACCAATTCATGCCGATGTGGCGCGCGGGTCTGCGGTATGACCGTCTCGATGCAGGCACGGCCCATCTAGGTGCAGGAAGCGGCCTGTTCCCGTCGCTGGACGCTTACTCGCCAGTGCGCTCGTCCGTCATGCTGGACTACAGCCCGTCCGAATTTTCGCGCCTGCGCCTGCAGTTTGCGCGCGACCAGGCCCGTTTCGGCACACCCGACAATCAGATTTTCCTGCAGTACATCATGAGCCTGGGCACGCATGCTGCCCATGCCTTCTAAGGAGCACACCATGCACAAGAAACAGATCCACAAACTGGCCATTGTCTTGCTGGCGATGGCGGGCTTTGCTGCCGGCGGTGCCCAGGCTGCCGTCAACGTGCTTGCCTGCGAGCCGGAATGGGAAGCGCTGAGTAATGAATTGGGAGGCGACAAGGTCAAGGTCAGCAGCGCCACGAACGCCTTGCAAGACCCGCACCGCATCGAAGCGCGCCCCGGCCTGATTGCCCGCACGCGCAATGCCGACCTGCTCGTGTGCACGGGACTGGACCTGGAAGTGGGTTGGTTGCCTGTACTGGTGCAGCAATCGGGCAATGCCAAGATCGCGGCCGGCCAGCCAGGCAATTTCGCGGCAGGAAACTTTGTGCCGCGCCTGGACGTGCCAAGCAAGTTGGATCGCAGCGAAGGCGATGTCCACGCCGCCGGCAACCCCCACATCCAGCAAAATCCCCACAATATTGCCTTGGTGGCGGTGGCCCTGTCCAAGCGTCTGGCCGAGATTGATCCGTCCAACGCGGCCTACTACCAGGGACGTCAAAAGGATTTCTCGGCACGCTGGAACGCGGCCATGCTCAAGTGGGAACAGAGCGCGGCTGGTTTGCGCGGTGTGGCCGTCGTCGAGCACCACAAGAACATGGAATACCTGATGGGCTGGCTTGGCATGCACCAGGTGGGCACGCTGGAGGCGAAACCCGGTGTGGAGCCGAGCGCGGCGCATCTGGGTGAACTGCTGAGCCAGCTGCAGCGTCAGCCGGCCAAGATGGTCCTGCGCGCCGCTTACCAGGACGCGCGCGCTTCGGGCTGGTTGTCCGAGCATGCGCACATTCCTGCGGTCGTAGTGCCTTTTACGGTGGGCGCCGACGACAAATCCAAGGACTTGTTTGGCTTGTTTGATACGACAGTACAACGTTTGGTGGAAGCGAACAAATGAATAGCAATGAAGCAGATCTGATGATCATCCTGCCGGCCTTTCTGGCTGGCATGCTGGTACTGGCCACCCATATTCCGCTGGGCGCGCAGGTGCTCAAGCGGGGTATTGTGTTTATCGACCTGGCCATTGCCCAGATTGCAGCCCTGGGCGTGATCATCGCCAGTTCCGGGCAGCTCGACCCCAGCGGCTGGGCCGTGCAGATCGCCGCCGGTGTGGCTGCCGTGCTGGGCGCCTTGCTGCTGACCTGGACCGAAAAGCGCTGGCCGGAAGTGCAGGAAGCACAAATCGGCGTGATGTTCATCCTGGCCGCGACGGCTGGGCTATTGCTGGTGGCCCACAATCCTCACGGCGGCGAACACATGCAGGAATTGCTGGCCGGACAAATTCTGTGGGTCAGCTATGGCCAGTTGCTGATGCCTCTGCTGGGCTCGGCCCTCATCCTGGCCGTGCTTGCTTTCTTTAGCGAACGCATGGGGCGCCTGGGCTTTTATCTGGTGTTTGCCATGGCCGTGACGATGTCGGTGCAACTGGTGGGCGTCTATCTGGTGTTCGCCAGCCTGATCGTCCCCAGCCTGGCGGTGCGCCATTATCCGGAAGGGCGCCGCTTGCCGTTTGCCTTTCTGACCGGCGTTGGTGGATATGGCATCGGCCTGGTGCTGTCGGTGGTGCTGGACCTTCCGTCGGGCGCGCTGATCGTGTGGTGCCTGGCCTTGCTGGCCATGGTGGTCTACAGCGTGGGACCGAAGCCGCCTCAACGGGCTTGAACCTTTCTTTCCGCAATCATCACCCCGCCCAGAGCAGTCTCGGCGGGGTTTTTTATGTCCCATATCGGGCCTGCGAGACCGCGCTTTTGCGAAGCCTCAAACTCCCCCATGCTTCCCCAATTAAAATTTTTACAATACTTCACAGGCGCGGTGTCCTCTCCGCCGCGCCAACTATCCTGCGTTTTTACGGCCCTGTGCCGGAGGATGAGCATGAACCGCCAGAACATCTCGCGCGAGACCTATCAGACCTACGTGTGGTTTCGCCAGGCAGCAGAGCGCGGCGATGCTTACGCCCAGTTCAACCTGGGCTTGATGTACAAAAAAGGCGATTGCATCGAGCGCGACTATGCCCATGCCTACAAATGGTTGCGCCAGGCCGCCCTGCAAGGCCTGGCCTTTGCGCAAAATCATCTCGGGGCCCTGTACTACAACGGCCGTGGGGTCGATCGCAGCGATGCCGAGGCTGCCTACTGGTTTCGCCATGCAGCCGAGCAGGGCGACGCCTCGGCCCAGCAAAACCTGGGGCAGATGTACAAGAAGGGACGGGGCCTGGAGCAAAACCACGAACTGGCCCTGTCCTGGTTCTATCGCGCGGCCGAGCAGGGCGTGGCCAGCGCGCAAAGTCTGCTGGCCGAATGCTATCTGTATGGCCACGGCGCAACCATGAACTATCCACTGGCGATGGCCTGGTTTCGCAAGGCGGCAGTGCAGGGCGAGGCCCAGGCCCAGCTCAATCTAGGCATGATGTACAAGCGCGGGCAGGGCGTGGCAGCGAGCGACGCCCAGGCCCTGTGCTGGTTCCGCCAGGCGGCAGCCCAGGGCCATGCGGTGGCGCAGCGGCAGCTGGGCCTGGCGTATGCAGAGGGTTCGGGCGTGCGCAGCGATCCCCTGCGCGCCTTTGCCTGGCTGCAGCGTGCGGCCGAGCAAGGCGAACGCGATGCCCAGTTCAATCTGGGCGTCATGCTGGCCAATGGCCAAGGGGTCGACAAGGATGAGGCCAAGGCGCTCAGCTGGTATGGGCGCGCCGCCGAGCAAGGGCACATGATGGCCCAATACAATCTTGGCAGCATGTATGCCAACGGGCGAGGTGCGCCGCGCGACCCGCTGCGGGCGCTGGAGTGGTATCGCCGCGCCGCCGACCAAGGAGCACCGAACGCCCAGTTTAACCTGGGCGTTATTTATGCTACGGGGCAGGGCGTCGAGCGGGATGATGAACAGGCAGCCCGCTGGTACAGGGTCGCTGCCGACCAGGGTGACGCCAGCGCGCAAAACAATCTCGGCGTCATGTACGCCAATGGCCAGGGGGTGGAGCAGGACGACGCCCTGGCCGTGTTCTGGTACGCCCAGGCCGCCGAACAGGGGCATGCCCTGGCCCAGTACAACCTGGGCGGCATGTACAACACCGGACGCGGCGTGCCACGCGACTGCGTGCGCTCCTACATGTGGATGCTGCTGGCGGCCGACGCCGGCGAGGAAACGGCAAGCGCCCACAAAAGCATCGTCGCTCGCCGTCTCAGTCCCGAAGAAATCGGCTGTGCCCTCGATCTGTCCCGGCAATGGCAGTTGACCCACAGCCCACATTGACCTCGCTGTTCAGTTACATCCGCAGTCAGGCCTTCAGTCGCGGCAATTGAAAGTTCTTTTCGGAACTTTCGATCAGACGCTACAATAGGTTTGCAGCCATTGCCCGGCTTGCTCCCTTGACTACCGGTGCCCGATCATGACCCCTGTACTTCGCATCACGACCCTGGCCGTGTTTGCCCTCCTTGCCGCCAGCGCGCATGCCGCCATGGTGACGGTGCAGGCGAGCGATAGCAACGGTAAAGCCCTTGCTGACGTGGTGTTGGTGGCCGATCCGGAAGCCGGCACCAGCCTGCCCAAGCTGGTCAAACAGACGGAAATCGAGCAGCGCGGGCTCAAGTTCTTGCCGCTGGTGAGCGTGATCCAGACCGGCAGCCGTATCGCTTTTCCCAACAACGACAAGGTCAAGCACCACATCTATTCCTTTTCGCCGGCCAAGAAATTCGATCAAAAACTGTATTCCGGTGTCGCCGCAGCGCCACAGGTGTTCGACAAGCCGGGAACGGTCGTTCTTGGATGCAACATCCACGACCGCATGATTGCCTACGTCAAGGTTGTCGATTCGCCGTATTTCGCCAAGACCGACGCTACCGGTGTCGCCCATATCGAGCTGCCGGCCGGCGGTAAATACACACTCAGCGCGTGGCATTTCAACCAGAGCGCAGCGCCGGCCGACCAGATGGTCAGCATAAAGCCTGGGGAGACGCCAGCCGGCGTGGCCTTCAAGCTGGCTCTGAAGCCGGCGGCAACCGAGGCCGAATCGGCCTATTGAAATGCTCAAACGCCTCAAAAGCCTGGAAGGGCGCATTGCGACCCTGTTCCTGGTCCTGATCATTGTCGTTCAGGTCCTGGGCCTGCTCGTGATCCAGCAGGGCATAGATCGCAATGCACGGGCCTCGATTGCGACCGAACTGGCCAATGGCGAAAAGGTGTTTCGCAAGTTGTTGGAGCAAAACGCGCAGAAACAGCGCTTCAGTGCCCAGGTGCTGGCGCGCGACACCGCCTTCGTCCAGGCGATTGGCAACGCCGGTGGTGAGGATGATCGCGCCACCATCGCATCGGCACTGGAAAATAGCGCACGCCGTGCCCGCGCCGACCTGACCATGCTCATTGACGGCGAGCGCAAGGTCAGCGTGTCGACCGGTATCGCCAAATCAGGCGGGCTGGAAAAGATGGTCCTGTCGATGCTGGACCGGGCCGAGCGTACCGATGGCGTGAGCGCCGTGGCCATTGTCGACCATAAGCCGGTGCAGATCGTGGTGATGTCAGTGAAGGCGCCGGTGACCATCGCCTGGGTTGTGATGGGCTTTGAGATTGACCACCAGGTGGCCATCGACATGCAGGAACTGTCGGCGCTGGAAGTCGCTATCTTGACGCGCGCCGCCCAAGGCGCCTGGTCCACCAGCGACAACACCTTCAAACCGGGCGTCATCAAGCGCGTGGTGCAACTGATGTCGAATTACCCGGACAACCCGGACGGCCCATTCGACCTCGATATCGACGGCGCCAAATACAGCGCCAGCCTGATTTCGATTGGCCGCGACGCCGAGCAGGGCGCCAGTGTGCTGCTGGCGCGCTCGATCGATGCAGCCACTGCCCAATATTCGCAACTTGAACGCACCTTGGAAGCACTGACGGTCATTGGCATCGTGGTCGCTGGCGTGGCTGCCGTGTTCACCGCCAAGCGCCTGGCGCAGCCATTGCGCCAGTTGGCCAGCACGGCGCGCCGTCTGGAGCGCGGTGACTATCGCGGCCAGATCGACGTCAAGCGCGACGATGAAATCGGTGACCTGGCCAAGGCCTTCGACAGCATGCGCGAAGGGATATCGAAGCGCGAGCAGGAAATCCGTCGCCTTGCGTACTGGGATCCCCTGACCAACCTGCCCAACCGCGCCCAGTTCGTCCAACTGATGGAAGAGGCGCTGGCCGAAGCGAAAAAGCGCGAGCACGCTGTGTTTGTGCTGATGATGGACCTGGACCGCTTTAAGCATGTCAATGACGTCATGGGTCACAATTTTGGCGATGCACTGCTGCGCCAAGTGGCCGAGCGCCTGACCGTGGGTGTAGTTGAAGCCTATGCATCGGCCCATCTGGCGCGCCTGGGCAGCGACGAATTTGCGATTTTGCTGCCGGACGTGACGCGCGACGAAGCCCAGCTGATTGCGGCGCGCATCCTGCATGCGCTGGAGGCGCCCGTATCGCTGGAAGACCAGACTATCGACATGGGCGCCGGAATGGGAATCGCCGGTTTTCCGCTCAATGGCGTGGATCCGGAAGAGCTGCTGTCCATGGCCGAAGTGGCGATGGACCATGCCAAGGCGCGCAACGATGGGGCCATCGTCTATGACGCGGCCATGGACACGGCCAGCGCCAAGAGTCTGAGCCTGCTCACCGAACTGCGCCAGGCCATCGAGCGCGATGAATTCCGCTTGCACCTGCAACCGAAGATGCGCCTCGATACAGGCGAAGTGGTGGGCGCAGAAGCATTGGTGCGTTGGGTCCATCCCGAGCGCGGCAATGTGTTCCCCGATGAATTCATCCCGTTCGCCGAGCAAACCGGCTTCATTCGCGCGCTCACGCGCTGGGTGCTGGACCGGTCTGCAGCGCTGTGTGCGGACCTGCAGCGTCAAGGGATTTACCTGAAATTTTCGGTGAATCTCTCCACGCGCGACCTGATGGACCAGGACTTGCCGGTCAAATTCAACGATATCCTGCAGCGTCACCAGTTGTCGCCATCGTCGTTCTGTCTTGAGATTACCGAGAGCGCGATCATGGACGATCCGGTGCGCGCCCAACACACTCTGGAGCGGCTGCATGCCATGGGCGTGGACTTGTCGATTGACGATTTCGGCACCGGGTATTCGTCCCTGGCCTACTTAAAACGCCTGCCGGTCAATGAGCTCAAGATCGACAAGTCGTTTGTCCTGAATATGGAAAACGATATTGGCGACACCAAGATCGTGCGCTCCACGATAGACCTGGGCCACAATATGGGCTTGCGCGTGGTGGCGGAAGGTATCGAGAGCGAAGCGGTGTGGCACCTGCTTGCGGCGCTTGGCTGCGACCAGGGGCAGGGCTACTTCATGAGCCGCGCCATGCCGGGTGAACAACTGGCCGGCTGGATCGCTAAGTGGACGCCGCCGCTCAAAGCCACCTTGCCGTATAAGGATACGGTCAACTAGGTCCACGCTAACGTGGCGCTGTACATACCCGCCCCTCCCCCCACACACACACTGTCCTTGCGAAAGCGAGGACCCGTAGAACGTAAACTTGGTGGCACGCCTCGTTCACTGAGCTGGCGTGGTATGGGTCCTCGCTTTCGCAAGGACAGTGTGGTGTGTGCGGTTCAGCGTGGTGTGTGCGGTTCAGTGTGGTGTGTGCGGTTCAGTGTGGTGTGTGCGGTTCAGCGTGGTGTTTGCGCTTCAGTGTTGTGTGTGCGTTCAGTGTGGTGTGTCCGGTTCAGTGTGGTGTGTGCGGTTCAGTGTGGTGTTTGCGCTTCAGTGTGCTGTGCGCGCTTTAGTGAGGTGTATGCGCTTTAGTGCAGCTGCCCTTCGCAATCTCGCCTACCGCCTCAATTCACGCTATCATCTTCCCCGGCATACCGCCAGCACCGGCAGGGCCGTGATCCGGCCCGCCCTGGTCGACTCTTCACAGAAAGACGGAATCTTCTATGCAAATGAGACATGCATCTCTGCTCGTCAGCCTGCTCGCCCTCCAGGGCAGCGTCGCGTTCGCGCAAACCTGCCCTGGCAACGGCACCATGATCAGCTACCCGGTCAGCAAACAGGTCGACCAGAAGGACAACTACTTCGGCACCACTATCGCCGATCCCTATCGCTGGCTGGAAGACGCCAACAGCGCCGAGACCAAGGTCTGGGTGGACGCCCAAAACCAGATCACCCAAGCCTATCTTGGCCAGATCCCCGAGCGCGCAGCCATCAAGCAGCGTCTGACCGCCTTGTGGAACTATGAGCGCTACAGTGTCCCCTACAAGGAAGGCGGCCGCTATTTCTACAGTCGCAACGATGGCCTGCAAAACCAGTCCGTCCTCTATACGATGAAGTCCCTCTCGGACCAGCCACGCCTGCTTCTGGACCCAAACACCTTGGCAACCGATGGCACCGTGGCCCTCGCCGGCACGGCAGTGAGCCCGAACGGCAAATACCTCGCCTACGGCACCGCTGCATCGGGCTCGGACTGGAATGAATGGAAGGTGCGCGACATCGATACCGGCAAGGACCTGCCCGATATCCTGAAGTGGGTGAAGTTTTCCAATACCTCCTGGACCGCCGATGGCAAGGGCTTCTTCTACAGCCGCTACGACGCGCCGGAGGAATCGGCCAAGCTGGCTGGCATCAACTACTTCCAGAAGATGTACTACCACGTGATCGGCACCGACCAGGCGGCCGACGTGCTGGTCTACGATCGTCCCGACGAAAAGGAGTGGGGCGTGTCCGGCCAGGTCAGCAATGACGGCAGGTACTTGATCATCACAGCCAGCAAGGGCACTTCGCCCAAGGTCCGCATTTTTTACAAGGACTTGAGCAAGCCATCTTCCAAGGTCATGCCCCTGGTCGATGCCTTTGAAGCGGCCTACAGTTTCATCGACAACGACGGCCCCGTGTTCTACTTCACGACCGACCGCAATGCGCCGCGCTCGCGCGTCATCGCCATCGATACACGCAAACCGGCCGAGGCGCAGTGGAAGCAGGTGATTGCCGAGAACAGCCAGACGCTGGTCAGCGCGAGCATGGTCAACAACCAGCTGGTGGTCGAATACCTGGCCGACGCGCGCAGTCTGGTGAAAGTGGTCGACCGCAATGGCAAACTAGTGCGAGAAATCACCTTGCCCGGCATCGGGTCCGCCGCAGGCTTTGGCGGCAAGCGCAATTACCGTGAAACCTTCTACTCCTTCACCGGCTTCACCAATCCGACGACCATCTACCGTCTCGATCTGAAGACTGGCAAAAGTACCGTGTTCCGCCAGCCGAAAGTGGACTTCGATCCGTCGGCCTACGAAACGCGCCAGCAGTTCTACACGAGTCGCGATGGCACCAAGGTGCCGATGTTCATCGTGTCCAAGAAGGGCATGAAGCTCGATGGCAGCAACCCTACCTACCTGTATGGCTACGGCGGCTTCAATATTTCAATGACCCCGAGCTTCTCGCCAGCGAACCTGGCCTGGATGGAGATGGGCGGCGTGTACGTCATGGCCAATCTGCGCGGTGGTGGTGAATACGGCGAAGCCTGGCACGAGGCGGGCACCAAGCTGCACAAGCAAAACGTGTTCGACGACTTCATTGGCGCGGCCGAGTGGCTGATCGCGAACAAGGTCACCTCGCCGGCCAAGCTGGCCATCGGCGGGGGCAGCAATGGCGGCCTGCTGGTGGGCGCCACCATGACCCAGCGTCCGGACCTGTTTGCCGCGGCCATCCCGCAGGTGGGCGTTCTCGACATGCTGCGCTTTCACAAATTCACCATCGGTTGGGCGTGGACCTCGGACTACGGTTCTTCCGACAATGCGGACGAATTCAAGGCCTTGGTCGCATACTCGCCACTGCACAATCTGAAGCCTGGCTCCTGCTACCCGGCGACCATGATCACGACTGCCGACCATGACGACCGCGTGGTGCCTGCACACAGCTTCAAGTTCGCTGCGGCAGCCCAGGCGGCCCAGGCGCCAGGTGGTGCTCCCATCCTGATACGCATCGATGTGAAGGCTGGCCACGGCGCGGGCAAGCCGACTTCCAAGGTGATCGAAGAAGTGGCCGATCGCTGGGGCTTCCTGAGCCGCGCGTTGAAGATGAACGAGCCGGCAAAGGTGGCGGCGCAATAAGCGCGGCAGGTATCGCTAAGTAATACCAAACGTCGCCCTGGTGGCGACGTTTGGCTAACTGGTATGCCGGTGGGCCAGGGCAGGGCACACTCGGGCCCTCATTCACCGAAGGACCACCATGCCGCTTGTTCAACGCCGTCCAAATCTCGCCCTTTATCTGGGTGGATTTCTGATCCTCGCTATGGTCATCTATGGGCCCATTGCCCAACTGGCGAACTACCACCATTTCGCCGACCAGCGCACGCTGCTCGGTATCCCTCACGCGGGCGACGTCCTGTCCAACCTGGGCTTTCTGATTGCCGCGCTGTACGGTGCATATCGCATGGTTGCCGCGCGCCGCTACGACAGCGCCGAGGCGATGTTTTCCGGCGCCTTGCTGCTGACGGCCATCGGATCATCCTGTTATCACCTCGCGCCAGACAATGCGCGCCTGATCTGGGACCGCCTGCCGATTGCACTGGCTTGCGCGGCGCTACTGGCAGGTGGATTACGCGACGCCTATCCCGGCGTGCGCCTCGCGCTGCCTGTGTTGGCCGTGTATGGGATGCTCAGTGTCTTCTGGTGGTCGGCCACGGGCGATCTGCGGCCCTATTTGCTGATGCAGGTCGCGCCCTTGCTGCTCATTCCGGCGCTGCAGTGGCAATATGGCGCGCCAACGCCCAAACGTACGGCGTTCTTTGCGGCGGTAGTGCTCTATGTGGTGGCCAAGATGTTCGAACTGGCCGATGTCGCCGCTTTCGAGGCTTTGCATGTGATGAGTGGCCACACAATCAAACATGTGCTGGCGGCCCTGGCGGCGTTGATCCTGGTGCGCCAGTTTGCGCACGAGGGGGCTTGAAGTCTTCGGCCTAGCGGTGCACGACCACCAATAATGCCTTCGCCTCGGTCTTGCCAGTATTGCGCAGCGCGTGATTCTGGTCGGCCGGATAGCGCGCCGTTCCACCCATCTTGACCTTCTTCCGGTCCAGCCCCACGTCGATTTCAATCGCGCCATGCAGCACCGTCAAGTGCTCGCTGGTGCCTGGATCATGGGCCTGCGAGGCCAGCTCGCCTCCGGGTGCGAGCGTCAATTCATACCACTCGTATTTGCCGGCCATTTCCATCGGCCCCAGGATGCGCAGGATGTAGCCTGCGTGCGCACCCGGCAGGGTCGGCGTTTCGTGGGCGTCCAGCACGCGAATGGTTTCCGTGGCCCGGGTCTCGGACGAAAGCAGTTCACTGATCTGCACCCCCAGCGCATTGGCCAGACGCCAGGTAATGGCGATGGTGGGATTGGCTTTTTCGCGCTCGATCTGGGACAGCATCGATTTGGAGACGCCCGCGATGCGTGACAGGTCCTCCAGCGTGAGCCCGCGCGCCAGACGCAAGCGTTGTAGCGTTGCGCCCACTTCAGGAGGAGAATTACTAGCCAGGACGGTATTCATGTGTTTTTGATCAGTTTTTGATGCATTCAGAAACAAACTGATGCTTGCCAAGTTCACTGGGCTTGGGTAATATCCATTATATTGAATTTCAGTTCGATATCACGGAATTGGCATCATCTAGTGATCACGGTACAGCATACTGCAACAGTCGGTCAAGCCGGCGCCCACAAACGAGGACAAAAATGAGCGATCAAGCGAAGAATGCGTTTTTCAGCGGCTTGCAACAGAACCTGGACACGCTGCGCGAGCAAGGCTTGTACAAGCCAGAGCGCGTGCTGGCCTCGCGCCAGGGCGCCGAAGTGGTTGCCGAAGACGGTCGCACCCTCATTAATATGTGTGCCAACAACTACCTCGGTCTGTCGGGCGACCTGCAAACCCAGCAAGCTTCCATCGAAGCGACTGAAAAATACGGCTATGGTCTGTCGTCCGTGCGCTTCATTTGCGGCACCCAGACCGTGCACAAGGAATTGGAAACGGCCATCTCGGCCTTCCTCGGCACGGAAGACACCATTTTGTATGCGGCCGCATTTGACGCCAACGGCGGCGTGTTCGAGCCCCTGTTTGACGAAAACGACGCCATTATTTCGGACGCGCTGAACCACGCTTCGATCATCGACGGCATCCGCCTGTGCAAGGCCGGTCGCTATCGCTATGCCCACAACGATATGGCCGACCTGGAAGTGCAGCTCAAGGCAGCCACCGAAGCGGGCAAGCGCCACAAGGTCATCGTCACCGACGGCGTGTTCTCGATGGACGGCACGATTGCACAACTCGACAAGATCTGCGACCTCGCCGACCAGTACGGCGCGCTGGTAATGATCGATGAATGCCACGCCTCCGGCTTCATGGGCAAGACCGGCCGCGGCACCCACGAACACCACAATGTACTCGGTCGCATCGACATCATCACCGGCACCCTGGGCAAGGCCCTGGGCGGCGCGATGGGTGGCTTTACTTCGGCGCGCAAGGAAGTGATCAACACCCTGCGCCAGAAGTCGCGTCCTTATCTTTTCTCGAACACCTTGGCACCGTCGATTGCCGGCGCCTCGCTGTCGGTGTTGAAGCGCATTTCCAGCTCGACCGAGTTGCGTGATCGCCTGCACGAGAACACTGCCTACTTCCGCAAAGAGATCGAGCGTATTGGCTTCACTATCAAGCCAGGCACTCACCCAGTGGTGCCAGTGATGCTGTTTGAAGCGCCGATTGCCCAAAAATTCGCGGCACGAATGTATGAGCTGGGCGTTCTGCTCAGCGGCTTCTTCTATCCGGTCGTTCCGATGGGCCAGGCGCGCGTGCGCGTCCAGCTCTCCGCCGCGCACACCCGCGAGCAGCTCGACACGGTACTTAAAGCATTCGAACAGGCCGGGCGTGAGCTGGGCATTCTCAAGAATTAAAAGATAGATTGGAAAAGAACACCATGGAACGTATCCTCATCATCGGCGCCAACGGCCAAATCGGCAGTGAACTGGTCGGCGCGCTGGCCAACAAGCACGGCGCGCAGAATGTCATCGCCTCTGACATCGGCACCAACAATGTGTACCAAGCTGCCCGCTACACCCAGCTTGACGTGCTCGATCGCGCGCGTCTGGCTGCCCTGATCGCTGACGAAGGCATCACCCAGGTGTATCAGCTGGCGGCGCTGTTGTCGGCCACTGGCGAACAGGCGCCACTGAAAGCGTGGACGCTGAACATGGATGGCCTGCTCAATATTCTGGAGGTGGCGCGTGAGCGTGGCGAAGCGGGCAAGCCCCTGCGCGTGTTCTGGCCTTCGTCGATCGCGGCTTTCGGCCCGAACACGCCGGCGCAAAATACGCCGCAGTACACCATTATGGATCCAACCACCATCTACGGCATCAGCAAGCTCGCTGGCGAACGCCTGTGCGAGTACTACTTCACCAAGTACGGCGTGGACGTGCGCAGCATTCGCTACCCTGGCATCATCAGCTACAAGTCGCCTCCTGGCGGCGGTACCACCGACTACGCGATTGCGATTTTCCACGCGGCGCTGCGCGGTGAACGCTATGACTGCTTCCTCGGTCCTGAAACGTCGCTGCCGATGATCTACATGCCTGATGCGATTCGCGCGACCATCGAACTGATGGACGCACCGGCCGACAAAATCGCGATCCGTTCGGCTTATAATGTCGCCGGTTTGTCGTTCAATCCGCGTGAGCTGGCCGCTGCGATTACCCTCGCGGTTCCGGCTTTCAAAATCGGTTATACGCCTGACAGCCGCCAGGCCATCGCCGACACCTGGCCGCAAAGCCTGGACGACAGCGAAGCCACGGCCGACTGGGGCTGGAAGGCGTCAATCGGACTGGAACAGATGGTGAGCGACATGCTTGAGAATATTGACGTTGGTTTGAGCCAGGCTGCTTAAGTTTAACTTGAGCGCTTGCTCTGCATGGGTCCTCGCTTGCGCAAGGATAGTGTGCGGTTCGATTGCTTCAGCGTGTGCGTTTCGGTTGCTTTAGAGTGTGCGGTTCCGTTGCTTCAGAGTGTGCGTTTAGGTTGCTTTAGTGTGTGCGGTTCGATTGCTTCACAGTGTGCGGTTCGGTTGCATTTGAGTGTGCGGTTCGATTGCTTCAGAGTGTGAGATTCGATTGCATTTGAGTGTGCGGTTCGATTGCTTCAGCGTGTGCGTTTCGGTTGCTTCAGAGTGCGCGTTTCGGTTGCATTAGAGTGTGCGGTTCGATTGCTTCAGAGTGTGCGTTTCCGGTACTGCCCTTGCGAAAGCGAGGGCCCATAGCACGGCAAAAAATAGAGACAGAGGCCCCTGATGGACATGAGCGTATTTGACCTTTTCAAGATCGGCATTGGCCCTTCGAGTTCCCACACGGTGGGCCCGATGGTGGCTGCGCGCCGCTTCCTGCTTGAATGCGGTCCACTCGATCATGCTGTCGGCGTCGAAGTGGCCCTGTATGGATCCCTGGCGCTGACCGGCATTGGTCACGCGACCGACAAGGCCGTCATCCTTGGCCTGATGGGCGAGACGCCGCAGGACTGCAATCCGGTGGCAGTAGAAGACCAGTTGGCCGAAGCTGAACTCGATGGCGTGCTCAAGCTGCTGGGCACCAAGGAAGTGCCGTTCAGCGCCAAGTCCAATATCATCTGGCACAAGGCCTCCAGCCTGCCCGAGCACCCGAACGGCATGCGCTTTACCCTCAAGCTCGATGACGGCTCTGCGATCGAACGCGTTTTCTACTCCGTCGGTGGTGGCTTCATTCACGCCGCCGGCGAATCGCACGCGCGCCAGAGCGCATCCGGCAGCACCGCACCTATCCCTTTCCCTTTCGATACCATGGACCAGCTACTGGCCCACGGCAAGGCCAGCGGCGAGAGCATTCCGCAGATGTTGCGTGCCAATGAGCTGGTGCGCATGAGCGAAGCCGAGCTCAACGCCGGCATCGACAAAATCTGGCACGTGATGCGCGACTGTATCGCACATGGTCTGGTCACCGAAGGCCAACTGCCCGGTGGCTTGAACGTCAAGCGACGCGCCGCCAATTTGTGGAAGCAGGCCGTCGAAGCGAAGGCCGGCGACAACCGTGCCAATGATCTGCCGCACGACGCGCTGCATCAGGTCAGCCTGTACGCGATGGCCGTCAACGAGGAAAACGCCGCGGGCGGGCGCGTGGTTACTGCGCCCACCAATGGCGCAGCCGGCATCATTCCGGCAGTGCTGCGTTACTACGCGGAGGACTGCCGCCCCAACGATCCGGTGGCAGGCGTGCGTGACTTCATGCTCACCTCGGCCGGCATTGGTATGCTGTGCAAGAAGAACGCCTCCATCTCGGGCGCGGAAATCGGCTGCCAGGGTGAAGTCGGCGTCGCGTGCGCCATGGCTGCAGCCGGTCTAGTTGCAGCCCTGGGCGGCACCAATGAGCAAATTGAAAACGCGGCCGAAATCGGCATCGAACACCACCTGGGCATGACCTGCGACCCAATCGGCGGCCTGGTGCAAATCCCCTGCATCGAGCGCAACGGCATGGGCGCCATCAAGGCCATCACCGCAGCCTCCTTGGCCTTGAAGGGCGATGGCACCCACTTTGTCAGCCTGGACGACGTGATCGAGACGATGCGCCAGACCGGCGCCGACATGCAGGACAAGTACAAGGAAACCTCGCTCGGCGGCCTGGCCATCCACGTCGTGACGGTCAACCACGCAGCCTGCTAGGACGCCGCGCACACTGGATGCGCGCTTGTCAAACCCGCCAAAACCAGCTATTTTCGATGCTGGCCGCGCGGGCGGCGTTAGGGGAGAACGCATGTTGCAATCGGTTTGGCGCGTCATTCTGCTCGCGGCATGCCTGAGCTGCGCGCCGCTTGCCGTCGCTGACAATGTCGTCCACTATCCGCGCCCCGAAAGCGCGCCCGATGAGCGCTCCCGCTACACCCAGCGCCTGCTGGAACTGGTGCTGGAACGCGCCAATCCCCCTTACCGACTCGAACTCAATCCGCTTCGCATGCAGCAGGGCCGCGCCATCGCTCTGCTCAAAAGCGGCGAGGGTATCGACGTCCTGAGCACCATGACCTCCAATGAGCGCGAGCAGGAAATGCTGCCAATCCGTATCCCCATCGACAAGGGCTTGATCGGCTGGCGCCTCTTGTTGATCAAGAAGGACCAGGTGGGAAAATTCGGCGCTGTGAAGACCTTGAATGCCCTCAAACGGCTCAACGCGGGGCAGGGCAATGACTGGCCCGATCTGCGCATCCTGCGCGAGAACGGCATGTCGGTGTATGGTACCTCGAACTACGCTTCTCTTTTCAGCATGCTCGAAAGTGACCGCATCGACTACTTCCCCCGGGCGATCAGCGAAATATGGGCAGAACTCGAACTCCATCAGGAACAGCTGACGGTAGAACCAACTATCGTGCTGCACTATCCGACCGCCATTTACTATTTTGTCCGCAAGGACAATACAAAACTGGCCGAGGATATCCGCACCGGCCTGGAAGCGATGATTGCCGACGGTTCCTTTGAGCGGTTATTCCAGGAGTATTTTGGCGAGACCATCCGGCGTTCTCGCCTCAAGGACAGGCGCGTGTTCGAATTGCGTAATCCGCTCATGCCACCACAGTTGCCAATAGAGCGCAAGTCGCTGTGGTTCCACGAATAATTCGGAAAAACAGGCGCTTTACGCAAGCTTCGGCGGTCCGCACTATAATAATCCCTCGTTCGCATTGCTCCGTCCCTGTAGCCTGACCAACCCGGATTCCCCATTCCTATGCATTACGTGTCCACGCGCGCCGATCAGGGCGCCGCTTCGCAAGCTCCCCAACAATTTTCCGATATCCTGCTCGGCGGCCTGGCACCCGATGGTGGCCTGTACCTGCCGTCCGAGTATCCGCAGGTTAGTGGCGCGGAGCTCGACGCCTGGCGCAAGCTCTCGTATGCCGACCTGGCGTTTGAAATCCTGCGCAAATTTGCGACCGACATTCCAGAAGCCGACCTCAAAGCCCTGTGCAAGAAGACCTACACGGCAGGCGTCTACAAAAACGCGCGCAAAGGCGAAAAGGCGGCCGAGATCACGCCGCTGCGGGTGCTGGAACAGGACGGTGACAAGACCTTGATGCTGCAGGCGCTGTCGAATGGTCCCACGCTGGCCTTCAAGGACATGGCGATGCAGTTGTTAGGTAACCTGTTCGAATACGCGCTGGCCAAGAACAAGGCCGAACTCAATATCTTCGGCGCGACCTCGGGCGACACCGGCAGCGCAGCCGAATACGCTATGCGCGGCAAGAAGGGCATCCGCGTGTTCATGCTCTCGCCGCACAAAAAAATGAGCGCCTTCCAGACCGCCCAAATGTTCAGCCTCCAGGACCCGAACATCTTCAACATTGCCGTCGACGGCGTGTTTGACGATTGCCAGGACATGGTCAAGGCCGTGTCGAACGACCTGCCGTTCAAGGCTGCGCAAAAAATCGGCACCGTCAATTCCATCAACTGGGCGCGCGTCGTGGCCCAGGTGGTGTACTACTTCCGTGGCTATCTCGCGGCCACCACCAGCAACGAGCAGAAGGTGTCATTCACAGTCCCGTCCGGGAATTTTGGGAATATCTGCGCAGGCCACATCGCGCGGATGATGGGACTGCCGATTGACCGTCTGGTCGCTGCCACCAACGAGAATGACGTGCTTGACGAGTTTTTCCGCACCGGTGTCTACCGCGTGCGCAAGTCCGCAGAAACCTACCATACCAGTAGCCCCTCGATGGACATTTCCAAGGCGTCCAATTTCGAGCGCTTCATCTATGACCTGGTCGGCCGTGATGCGGCACGCGTGAAAGCGCTGTTCCACAAGGTTGAAACCCAGGGTGGTTTCGACCTGTCTGGAAAACC
>JBJMVX010000142.1:0-8018 GCA_045810445.1 Massilia sp. | reverse complement strand
TGCGACCTACTGGCTGTCCTACGAATACGTGCGCAATCCGCGCAAATACACCGAGCAGCAGGCCATGTCCGATGCGCTGGCGCGCGGCTGCTACCAGGTACTCTCGCTGGTGGGGCCTTACCTGCGCGGTGACACCCGCCTGCTGTTCGAAAAACTGTCCGAAGAATACCTCAAACAACTTAATCAGTAAGGAGACTTCCATGGCATGGTCCAAATTCCCGTATCCTGACGCCGCCTATGTGTACTCGGCTCCCTCGCTGAAAAAAGCCTGGGCGCGCCTGCACGTGGGCGACGCCGAGCCGTTTCCCAAGAAGGCGGCCCTGGTCGATGCCTGGATCGCTTTTCATGCAGGGGACTTTGAAAAGGCGACCAAGCTGGGACTCGATGCCGGCGTTGACGGCTACTCTGTGGCGCACAAGGCCAGTTGCATGTACGCGACCTACCTGGAAAAAAACGACAAAAAGAAAATCGCCATGTTCGAGGAAGTGGCCGAGCGCTGCGAGCGTCAACAGGCCGAGCAGCCAGACAACCCGGCCGGTTACTACTGGCACGCCTATGCGTTGGGCCGCTACGCCCAGGGCATTTCCATCGTCAAGGCGCTGGCCCAGGGCATCGCGCCCAAGGTGCGCCACAGCTTGGACACGACCATCAAGCTGGCGCCCAAGCATTCCGATGCCCATATCGCGCTGGGCGCCTTTCACGCCGAGATCATCGGCAGCGTGGGCGCCATGATTGGCGGCCTCACTTATGGCGTCAAGAAGGAAGAGGGTTACAAAGCCTTCAAGAAGGCGATCGAACTCAATCCCGATACTGCCATCGGCCGTATCGAATTTGCCAACGCCATGGTAACCCTGGACGGCAAGAAGAAAATGGATGAAGCGGTCAAGATGTACGAGGACGCCGCTGCCGTCGAACCCCAGGATGCCATGGAGCGTCTCGATGTCGAGGCGGCCAAGGAAGAACTCGAGGACGAATGAAGGCCGTTGCCGTGTACTGCGGCGCCAATGCAGGCGCCGCACCGATCTATGCCGACGCTGCACGTGCGATGGGCCGCGCCCTGGTGGCGCAAGGTCTTGAGTTGGTCTTTGGCGGTGGTCACGTGGGCTTGATGGGCACGATCGCCGACGAAGTGCTGCGCCAAGGCGGCAAGGCGCGGGGCGTGATTCCCCAGCAGCTGGTGGACCGCGAACTGGCTCACCCTGGCTTGACCGAGCTGTTTGTGGTGAAGGATATGCACGAGCGCAAAGCGCTGATGGCGTCCCTGGCCGACGGTTTCGTGGCGATGCCTGGTGGGATGGGAACGCTGGAAGAATTGTTTGAAATGCTGACCTGGTCCCAGCTTGGCATCCACCACAAGCCCATTGGCGTACTCAATGTGGACGGTTTCTACGACCAGTTGATCGGCTTTCTGGCGCATGCCAATGAAGCCGGTTTCATTCGCCCCCAGCATATGGGGCTGTTGAAGGTATCCAGCGATCCTGAGGCGCTGCTCGCGCTGCTCAACACCGCTTCCTGACATCCTGATGCTGCGTGGCGGCGCGCGCCGCCACGCGCTACCCCTGCTTACTTCTTTTTGCGTACCGGTGCCGGTGGCGCCACTGGGGCTGTCACGACTGGCGCTGTCACCGCTGGTGCTGGCGCAGGTGCCGGAGCGACCGTCGCAGGCGACTCAAACACATACTCGTTGGCGCGTTCGTTGAGCTTTTGCTTGTCGACGACATAGGTCTGCGGGACTTCGTTCGGGCAGTTCTGGGCCTGGTCTTCCTTGTCGTCCTGGCGGCCCAGGTCCGGCAAAGTCCCCGGCTCCAGGCGCGACAGGCCCAGCGCCTGGTGCAGCAGGCCCATGCCGGCGTGGGTGCGGGCAAAGGCGAAGATGCGGTCGTAGTCGGCGTTGGCGTAGGCGCGCTTGGACTGGAACAGCTCATTTTCCGAGTCGAGCAAATCGAGCAGCGAGCGCTGGCCGATGTCGAACTGCTTGCGGTAGGCGTCGCGCGCCTTTTCAATCGACAGCTGGTGCTGGTCCAGATAGCTCAGTTGCTCGGTCAGTTTGACCGAATCGTTGTAGGCGATCAGCAGGGTCTGGCGCACATCGCGGCAAGCCTTGTCGCGCTGGTCACGTGCCACGTTGATCAGGTCTGCCTGCTGACGCACGCGCGCATGGTCGGAAAAACCATTGAACAGATTCCAGCTCATTTGCACTTCGACTGCATCGTTGCTGGTGCGGCCGGGCAGGCCGCTGATGTTCCCGCCGCGATCCGAGCGCAGGCGAATGTCCACCCGTGGCGAATAGGCCGAACGGCGCAGGCGTGCAGCGCGGTCATTGGCGCGCACACTTTCCACCGCCGCCGCAAGCGCAGGGTGCATGGCCAGCGCGGTACCAAGGGCCGCATTGGCCGACTGCGGCATGTTCTTGGTCAGGGTGGTCATGGGTTCGAGCATGGGCGAGGGGACCACGCCAACAAGGCGCTGGTAGCGCGCGCTCACGTCGTGCAGATTGGCCGTTTCCTGCAACAGGTTCGATTCGGCCAGGGCGACGCGGCCGGCGATCTGCTCCAGGTCGACCCGGCGGCTCACGCCCGCCTGGGTCTTTTTCTGGATCTGGAAGACCACGGCGCGGTGGCGCCCGTAGTTGACTACGGCCAGTTCCACCAGGCGGCGATAACGCAGCACGTCGGCGTAAGTGCGCACCACGTCCAGCACCACGGTTTCAGACATGTCGCGTAATTCATACAGTCGGGCCATGCGCGTGTGGTCCAGGCGGGCCACATCGTTGTAGGCCAGGGCGCCGTCGAACAGCATCTGCGTCAGTGTCAGCGAGCTCGAATGGCTGTTCAGATTGTTGCTCTTGACCGGATCGCTCAAGTCGTCCTTGCCCGTGCTGGCGGTCAGGTCCAGGCGCGGCAAAAAGGCGCCGGCGCCCGCTGCGCGTTCACTGTTGGCCGCCTCGAAGGCGTGCCAGCGGGCCAGTACTTCAGGATTGGTGAGCACCGCCTGCTGGGTGGCTTCCTTGAGGGTTTGGGTCTGTTGTGCGTGGGAAGCCAGGGTGGCAAAGGCCAAAGCGATGAGCACGCAGGTATTTTTTAACGTCATTTCGAGCGATATCCTCAGCAGTCCCGCAGGACTGGAAAGTGTTTATTCCGCGTTAAAGTAATGCATAATGGCAATACTGGCAGCTGGCTGAACGCGTAGACATCCCAGCTGCATAGCTTATACGTGCGGCATCACAAATTGGATGTTCCTACGCAACTATGCAAAATCGCGACTAACCCGGCTTTGCGATTTCCTGTATTGTAATCTTGTTTATAGATATTTTCTGAATCACAAAAGAAATTTCAAAAAAGAAACTTAATCGGACGCATAGTCTGCTTCTATCTTGTCAATTTTCTTTGCTCCAGGCAGTACAGCGTTCCGCCGGACCCGCCGCCACACTGGCGCGCTGGTACTGGTGGTCCTACTGCTGGCTGCGTCCGCCGGCGCGTTCGAGGCCGGGCGCTTGCAGGCGCGCATACAGGCGGCTGGGGCATCGGCCACCATCGTGCGTGATTGGGGGCGCTTGTTGGAAGAAACCAGACAACAGAGCACCGACATCAAGCTGCGCAAGGTGAACGAATTTTTTAACCGCCGTATTGAATTTGCCGATGACCAAGTGGTTTGGGGTCGGTCGGACTATTGGGCCACGCCATTTGAAACCATGACGAAAGGGAAAGGAGATTGCGAAGATTTCGTGATCGCCAAATACTTTTCTCTGCTGGACATGGACGTCCCCGATACGCAGTTGCGCCTGATCTATGTGCGCGCCCGGATGGGTGGTCCCTCAAGTACCGTGCAGCAGGCCCATATGGTACTGGCGTATTATCCCACGCCTGAGGCTGATCCGCTCATCCTCGACAATTTAATCACAGAAATACGACCGGCAGGCCGCCGACCTGACCTGACGCCTGTGTTTTCTTTCAATCGCCAGGGCGTGTTTGCTGGCGTGGCGGCGACGTCCCAAGCCGCTGGCGGCACCGAAAGGCTGTCGGCCTGGCAGGACTTGCTGCAGCGCGTGAAGCGCGAAGGCTTTGATTGATGTTATTCGTTTTCCCTTTTTGCTGAGGACACCCCATGTCGATGTACCGCCAACTCTGGATCGCCCTGATCATCGGCACCCTCTTGGCCCTGACGGGCAGCCTGTTGGCCACCACGCTGAGCGCGCGCTCGTATCTGCGCACCCAGCTGGAAATGAAGAACGTCGACAATGCCAATGTGCTGGCGCAGTCGCTGGGCCAACGCAGCGGCGAAGTCGTGGAGCTCGAATTGGCGGTGGCGGCCTTGTTCGATGGCGGTCACTATGACTTGATCACACTGGTGGACCCGCGCGGCAAAACCCTGGTCGAGCGCAGCGCGCCGGCCGCAGCCAGCGGCGTGCCGGCCTGGTTCACCAAGCTGCTGCCGATCCATGCGGCGCCCGGCACGGCCCACGTGGCCAGCGGTTGGAAGCAGGTCGGCACGCTCACCGTCATCAGTGCCAGCCAGTTTGCTTATCAGGCCTTGTGGAAGTCGACCATGGAAATGATCGCCGCCCTGGCCATGTCCGGCCTCGTGGCGGGCTACCTGGCCACGCTGATCCTGCGCCGTTTGAAGCGCCCGCTGGACGCGGTGGTGGAGCAGGCGCGCGCCATTGCCGATCGCCGCTTCGTCACGACGCCTGAATCGAGCGTGCCCGAATTGCGTCAGTTGACCAATGCGATGAATTCGACAGTGGTGCTGCTCAAGTCCATGTTCGCCGACGAGGCCGAGCGCCTGGAAGCGATACGGCGCGAGGCCAACACCGATGCCCTGACGGGGCTGGCCAACCGCCACCACTTCATGGAACAGATGCGCGAGGCGCTGGCGCTGGAAAACGGCGCGCCAGGCAGTTTGATATTGCTGCGCTTGTCACAACTGGCCGAGCTCAATCGCCAACTGGGCCACAAGGCCACTGACACCATGTTGGCGGCCATCGGTGCCCAATTCGATCAGCAGGCGCACCAAGGGCAGGGCGGCTTCGCGGCACGCCTTAATGGCAGCGATTTTGCGCTGGTGCTGCGCGGCGTCGAACCGCACGCGGTGGCGCAGCAGCTGCTCGATGGCGTAGTGGCCGAGATCAGTGGCCGTAGCGGTCAGGAAGCGGCAGTGTATGTGGGCATAGGGCGTATCCAGTATGGTTTGGACTTGGGCGCCTTGCTGTCGCAAGTTGATACGGCGCTGGCCGGCGCGGAAGCGCAGGGTGTCAGTGCAGTGCGCGAAGAGCTGCCCCTCAATATTCCCGAAGCCCCGCGCAGCGCCGACGAATGGGCCAAGCTGATTTTGCGCAGCCTGGAGCAGCGCTGGGTGCGCATGGCGTCCTTCCCGGTCGCCGATCTGCAGGGCAGGGTGGTGCACCGCGAGTCTGCGCTGCGCCTCATGTTCGGTGGCGAATGGTTTCCTGCCGCGCGCTTTCTGCCGATCGCCGAGCGCCTTGGCTTGACGGCGCAGCTGGACCTGGTGGCGGTGACGCTGGGGCTCGATGCGTTGGCGGAGGATGCCGCTTTGCCTGGGCTGGCGGTCAATCTGTCGGCGCGCTCGATCCAGGATGCGCCGTTTCGCCAGCAGTTGCGTAGCCTGATACAGGCGCGATCAGCGGTGGCAGGGCGCCTGTGGCTGGAAGTGCCGGAGAGCGGCGTGTTTGCCCAGCTCGATGCCTTCCGTGTGTTCTGTGATGCCTTGAGCGGTACCGGTTGCAAATTGGGGATCGAGCATTTTGGTCGTCACTTCAAGCAGATCGGCCTGGTGCACGACATGGCGCTGCACTATGTGAAAGTCGATGGCAGTTTTGTACGCGAGCTCAATACCAATGCTGGCAACCAGACCTTCCTCAAGGGCTTGAGCGGCATCGTGCACAAGATGGGCATGCAGGTGTTTGCCGAGGGCGTGAGTGATGGCGATGAATTGCGGGCCTTGGATGGCTTGGGATTTGACGGTGCCACCGGGCCGGCGGTGCAGGACAGTGCTGCGCGCGCTTGACAGCGCAAACTTCCGTCAACGTCAGCATCACTGTCCTTGCGCAAGCGAGGATCCATTGTGACGCAAGCGCAGAAATTTCGCTCACCATACCAGTCCACTAGCGAAGTCGTTCGCGACCATGCAGAGGTGCTATAGGTCCTCGCTTGCGCAAGGACAGTGATGTTGGCGCCGGCGTGCCTCTTTGCATTCCTTGATCCGCACCGCGTGGTACCTCGGTCGAGCGCTTACGCATTCACCAAAAAATCGGGGTCATCTCCAGTGCGCCGACTTGGCACACCGGGAATGACCCCGAAGTACTTACCAGGCCAGATATTTCGGCCTGCCGCGTTTAATCGACCCGCAGTGTTCCCATCTTGATCAGCATCTTGAGCAGGTTGGTGTCGTCGCCAGCGGTAATGGCCGTGGCGGTGTACAGGTTCACGCCGGTCAGCGTGATGGTCTGGTCCTCGCCGGTATTGGCCGCGCTGGTAAAGCCGCCGCTGCTGTTGATATGCAGGATGGTGCTGGCGGTCGATCCCGTGCCGCTGATCTCCACGTGAATGTAGTTCTGCAGAGTCGATATCTCGACCGATGCCGTTGCCGGATTTTGCACGCCCGAACTGGTGTGTTCGCCCTGCAGCAATTCGCGCAGATCAAGCACATCGCCACCACCGGCCGCCACCCCAGCCGTTCCAGACTCAACGTTGCTGTAACCGCCGCCGTAGGTGAAGTCGGTGATGGTATCGGCCGCCGGTGCGCCCGAGCTGCC
The DNA here is from genome assembly GCA_045810445.1 of Massilia sp. GTDB lineage: Bacteria > Pseudomonadota > Gammaproteobacteria > Burkholderiales > Burkholderiaceae_D > Telluria_A. The sequence goes on along the minus strand of JBJMVX010000142.1, from coordinate 1,246 downwards.
CTTGTCGGCCAGGCGCCAGGCGAACACGTCGCTGCCTGAGCCGCCGGTGAGGGTGTCGTTGCCTGCGCCGCCAATGAGGTAATCGTTGCCGGCCAGGCCGCTGAGCACGTTGTTGCCGCTGTTGCCTTCCAACCGGTTGTCCACCGAATTGCCGGTCAGGTTGACGTTGTTGCTACCAGTGGCCGTCAGGTTTTCGAAGTTGGTCAGCAGCGTGTACGACGAAGCGGTAAAGCCAGTATCGAGCTGGACCGTATCGATGCCTTGGCCGGCCGTTTCGACCAAGGTGTCCAGATTGTCGTTGAGGATGTAGATATCATCGCCCAGGCCGCCAGTAACGGTGTCGCTGCCGGCGCCGCCGATCAGCACGTCGTTGCCGTCGCCACCGTTAAGGATGTCGTTGCCGATACCGCCATCGAGTCGGTCGGCACCGGCGCCGCCGTTGAGGGTGTCGTTGCCGGCATTGCCCATCAACAGGTCGCGGCCGGCGCCACCGGTCAGGGTGTTGTCGCTGGCGTCGCCATCGAGGCGGGCACCAGTGCGCATCTGCCAGGTGGCCGTGCCGCTGTTATAGACCAGATCCTGGATCTGCGGATCGGAGAAGGTCGGTGCTGCCTCCGCCGAGAACATGGCGGTATTGCTCAAGGACAGGACCTGGTAGCTGGCAGCAGGATCATTGCTCTGCTTGAACTCGATCTTGAGGATCGCGTTGCCGCCCTGTTCCCAGTACAACAATTCAATATCCTGTAAGCCGCCTTCCAGATTGCTCAATTGAACGTTGTTGAAGATGCGGGTAGTCGGCGACTGGTTACCGTCGAATTCAAGCAGGGTGTGGCCGGCCACGTTCAGGCGGAAACCATCATCGGCGGTCACGCGGAAGTCGTAGTAGCCAGGCTGGACATAGAACTGGCCGCTCATGCGCACAGCCGCGTCCGTGGTATTGCCCAGACCGGAGGTGCCGTTGGTATTGCCGGCGCCGGTTTGGACCAGGCCGGTGCCGCGATCCTGGTACAGGAAATTGGTCAAGTCCTGGCTGTTTGAACCCGAATTTACCGCCGGCAAGGCGCTTCCCGCTGCCAGGCTGTTATTTGCGCCGAGCGCGTTCGTCACAGCCAAGGTGACGCCATAGCTGAGGGTGCGGGCGTTGAAGGTCACATCACTGGCGCTGGCGATGGCCGAGTCGGCAGTGCCCACCACACTGGTGCCGCCAGCGAGGATATTGCGGCCATCCATGATGGTGTACATGTCT
>JBJMVX010000141.1:0-8607 GCA_045810445.1 Massilia sp. | reverse complement strand
CAGCAGCAAGTGTTTCGAGTTCGTGAAGAATCCTCCACAACGCTTCAGCAATCCGGGCAACCTGGCGACCCAAGATGTGTTGTTTGCCAAATGCGGTGGCTACTACCAATTCATTATCGAGCCGGACAATCCTAATTATCCAGGCAAGAGTCCGCGTGCCATTGCGCGCCGCATGGATGTTGAAATTTCCGATCCGCGCATTTACCTGGCAGCGGCGCAGCAGGAACTGTTCGCGCGCGAAAACAAGTTGAAGAGCCAAATCGACAAGGCCAAGACCAACGGCATCAAGCCAGCGCTGTAGGATGCTCCAGCGTCGGAGCGGGTGCCCGCAATGAAACAGATCCGTCGCCGGTCGATTGCGGCGTCTCTGCTCGCCATTTCAGTGAGCATATTTGGCGTGAACGAGTACCTGCACCCCAGTTACATTTGCTGTCCGCTGGTTTTTTCGGTGGTTGCGGAGGTGACGGCATTGAACGGGGCGGTCATCCAGTACAAGGAAGAAAGCGGAAACCTGCCAGAGGGCCTGGCGCAAGTGTCCAAAGCTTATGAATTGTCCGAGAAGGGCGCTCGCCGAGATTTTTGGGGGAACGAATTCGTCTATCACCGCTCCGCCGACCGGGGCAGATTTGTCCTGTATTCAATCGGGCGCAACAAGCTCGATGAAAAGGGGGGCGGTGATGACGTGGTGGCCGGGCCCAAGCAATACAGCTGCAAGGACTACGGCGTAAATTGCCCGCCAAGCTGGCCGGAGATTGTCCGCATGGCCTCACTGGGCTCGTTCGCCTTATCGCTGCTGTTCCTCGCGCTCTTGGCGCCTGCCACCATCATTTGGCGCAAGTTGGTGGCAGTGCGGCATGCAGGCAGCTCGCTACTGCCTTAGCCGCAGCCGCATGCGAAGGCCAACTGGCGTCATAGTAAAGGACAACTGCTCACGCGCCTCCAGGCCGTCCGGCGTGTCGAGCGCCACGATGTCGAAGCGACCCAGCAAGGTGGCCATGGCCATCTTCATTTCCAGCAGCGCCAGGTAGCGGCCCGGGCAAATGCGCGGGCCGGCGCCAAAGGGCATCGACACCCGCTTGGCCGAGGTGGCCGACATGGCAGCGTTGCCATCGGCCAGCCAGCGCTCGGGGGCAAACACGGCGGCATTGTTCACATGCTGTTCGCTGATCGAGTCGTGGCGCATCACGGCAATGATGGTGGTGCCGGCTGGCACCTCGACTTCGCCCACGGCCGTGTCCTTGAGCGTTTGAAAGCCGATTTGCGGTGCCACCGGTTTCAGACGCATGGTTTCGTTGGCGCAGGCTTCTACGTAGTCGAGTTCGGCCATTTGTTCCATGGTCAGTGCGCGCGCGTCGCCGCACACACTGCGCACTTCCGCAACAGCGCGCGCCAAGGTGTCCGGGTTGCGCCACAGCAGATACAGCATCCAGGCCAGGGTATTGGCCGTGGTGTCTTCGCCGGCCAGCAGGGTGGTCAGCACGTTGCCCGCAACCTGGGTGTCGTCGATGCCGCTGCCGGGCTGGTCTGCTGCGCCTATCATCGCTTCGAGCAGATTGTCCGGGTGTTCGCGCAGCGCTGGATTGCCGGCCATGCGCTCGCGCGCCTGCGCCACGAAGCCGTCGACCGCGGCCAACACTTCCTGGATGCTGTGCGCCAGCTCGCGTTTGGCCTTGGTGTTGATCCAGCGCCAGTAAGGGAAGGGCGCGTACAGGCGCCCAAATATGGCGGGGAAGATTTTGTCGAGATGCCGCTGGATGATGTCGCCATCGGACTGGAGGGTGTTGACCTTGGCGCCGAAAGCCAGGCCGGCGATGGTGTCAACCGTGAAGCGCATCAGATCGCCTTGCAGGTCGATCGCTGCGTTCTGGCGCGCCGCCTCGCTCCAGCGCCCGGCCAGTCGCTCGGCTACTTCCTTGAGAGCCGGGAAGTAACGTTTGACGTGCTGTGGATCAAAGCCGGCCATGACCATGCGTCGCTGGCGCTTCCACTCGTCACCGTTGGCGCCAAATACGCCGGTCGGCAAGCCCAGTTCATTCCATACTTCTCCCAGGCGGTTGGAACGGCTAAAGCCATCGGGACGGTCGCGCAGCATGGTGGCGATGGCGTGGTGGTCGGCCACGATGAGGATGCGGCGCTTGCCAAATTGCAGGGTGTAGTAGGGACCATATTGGCGGGCCCAAGCTTCCAACTGCAGATGCATTTCGTGAATTTTGAGCTGGGGCCAGTTCCCTAACAAGGGCATGCCTTTGGGGCCTGGCAAGCTGGTCAGCGTGCGCAAGGCGCGTGGCGCGGGTGCTGCGCCGGCAGCGAGCGCTAGCGGTGGATCGAGCACTTCCTGTTCCATGGTTGTCCCTTTCAAGCTGGCGCTTGGTGAAACTTCAATGTAACGCAAGCGACAACTTTAGGGAAGTGAACGCGCGGCGATTCAACCCTTGTCGATGAGGTAGCGGAAGGTGGGCTCGATGTGCTTGGCGTGCAAGAATCGGACAATGTCGTCGAGTGTCGCGTCCTTGAGCAACAAGCCATGCGGCGTGGGTAAGGGCGGCCTGATTTCGCTGACGGCGTCGACTGCCGCTGGTTCCAACGTTGTGAGCGCGTGCGCAAACTGTGCTGACGAAATGCTCTGAAGCGGTTCCAGGAACGCTGCCTGGGCCGCTGCTGGTGGCGCCATTTCCAGCCCGGGTTCTTCGGCAAACGAACTGCCCATGCCGGGGTGGATGAAGGCCGCCCACTTTCCCGAAGCCGCGTTGAACGAGGGCGGCAGCGTCACTGTGGCACCGCCTTCGTGCAGCACGGCGCCCAGCAGCGCTGCCAGCCGCTGTGCCTGGGCAAGGGGCACTGGCGTGGCGAGCGATAACCACAGGCCAAACGCATCGTCACCGGAAATGCTGACCGCTGGCGCGGGGAAATCCACATCGTGTTGCAGGGCATTGGCGGTGGTGCACAAGGCCTCCCATTGTTCCTGTGGCGTGCCTGGAAACTGCAGCACCAGGGTGCGCGTTGCGCCGCTGGCGTCAAGCAGGGGCAGGACGAGCGTCGTTTCACCGCGCAGGTGCTGCTCCAGCAGGGCTGGGCTGAGCGCCTGGCCGCCGTGTTGCTGCTGCTCGTGCAGGTATAGCCTGCGCAGTTCGGCGATCAGTTTGTGCATGTGGTGGTGTCCGGTTCGGTGAGGCAAAAGGCGCGTTTTTGTGCGGCCGACATTTTCTTGATCGCGTGCTCTGCCTTCAAGGCGGCCGAGTAGTCGGCGCAGGCGACGGTTTTCAGGATGCGCAGCGGCGGAAATGCGCGCGTGTACTTGGCACCTTTGCCGTCGACATGTTTGGCGTAGCGCGCGGCCACGTCGGTGGTGATGCCGGTATAGATGCTGCCACCTTCGCATTCGAGCAGGTATAGCCACCAGCTGGCAGGCTGTACTGTAATTTCCACGGTTTCCATCGGGGTTGTGTCTCCTGCCAATGCACGAGCTCGTCACATTGTACTGCACCGTCCTGTGGCGCCCAGCCGGCGCTGGCGTGGATTGACTTGGGCGGGCTGGCCGTGGATACTCTGCGTGCTCTCTGGCAATGTCATTGCATCATCCTTTTTTGCGTTCGAACACGCCTCTTGCTTTCTCAAATATGGCCAAACAAGATTTCTATGCCCTGCTCGGGGTCGATGCGGATGCCAGCGATGCGTTGCTAGACGCCGCCTATCAGCAAGCCAACAGCGCGCTGCGGGCACTGCCGGAAGGTCAGAGCCAGGATGTGGAGAATCGCCTGAAATTCCTGCGCTTCGCTTACGAGACCTTGAAGCACCCGACACGCAGGGCCGCCTACGACAGGTCGCGGACACAACTTGCAACGGCGAAGTCACCTTCCAAACACGGCAAGGCAATCTCCATTGTCCTCGCTGCGGTATGCCTGTTGGGTGCAGGCGGCCTGTGGTATGCCAAGCAGCAGAAAGCTGCGCAGTTGCGCGCCATGTTTGCGCCTCCGATGGATCCCCTGCCTCCAACGGATGGCGCGCTGCCGGCCGGGGACAGCGCCCCTGCTGCCCAGACGCCTGCCCACCTGACTGCCGAAGCGCTATTCGAACGCAATTCCCTGAGCGTGGCCGTCATTGTCGGCTTGAACGGGGAAGGCAAGGGCATCCTGCAGGGAAGCGGTGTCGTCATTGCCGATCAACGCGTGATTACCAACTGCCACGTCGCCAAGTCGGCAGCGTCGACCGTGATCCGGCTGGGCGGCAAGCGCTATCCGGCCACCTTGCTGCGGGTCGATGCCGACCCCGAACATGACCTGTGCCTGCTGGGGGCGGAAGGCCTGCATGCGCCAGCGATCCCCCTCGCCGATATGCCGTCGGTGAAAGTGGGACAGAAGGTGTTTGCCCTGGGCGCACCCAAAGGACTGGACCTGACCCTGAGCGAGGGGATTGTGTCGTCGCTGCGCAAGTATGAGGATTCGAATTTCGTCCAGACCACCGCCTCCATCTCCCCCGGTTCCAGTGGCGGCGGGCTGTTCAATGACAGTGGCGCCCTGATCGGCATCACGACCTTCCAGCACAGCGAAGGACAGAACCTGAACTTTGCCGTGCCGGTGGACTGGGTCAGCAAGCTGCTCGCTTCGAACGACAGCATGCCGGTGCTCGGTGCCGACGCCCTGAGCGACCTGCCCGGGAAGTGGCGCTGTGAGTCCAGCGCTGGCGGCGAGCAGGTGAGCTACCGCTTCACGAGCGATGGCAGCTTCACGATGACACGACCGGAACCGAGTTGGCGTCCGCTCTCGGGCAGCTATGCCATTTCAGGCAATCACACGCTGGTATTGAAGAGCCCCGATGCCGACCCAACCGAAGTGTATGTGCAAATTCTTGCGCTGGACCGGCGTGCGCTGCGTATCAGTTCGCCGTTCTACCAGGATGCGCAAACCTACAAATGCAGCAAGATTGACACGTGAACGGCAGTACTGTGCTGCTGGGTAAATAGTAAAAGCTCTATACTGCCGGCATGCAGCTCAATTTTTCTCCCTTTCGGATGTGGAAGCCGATTCCCGCGCCGTTCAGGCGTGTGCTGGTGGCCAAGACCTCGCATCTTGGAGACCTGGTCATCAGCTTGCCGATGGCCGCTGCGCTCAAACAGCGCGATCCGCACTGCACGGTCATCTTTCTGACCCATCCGCGCACCGCCGATGTCGCCCGGCATTGCCCGGACATTGATGAGGTTTATACGGAGCCGGCCTCCCAGGAAGAATTGGTGGCCTTGCTGCGTTCCCTGCGCATCGACATTTTTATTCAGGTCAATAACTCGCGCGACATTGCCAACGCGGCGAGCCGGGCCCAGATTCCAACGCGCATCGGTTCGCTGTTCCGTTCGCACAACCTGGGTACCTGCACCCATCTGGTGGCCAACTCGCGTCCCTACGCAGGATTGAACAAGCGCCTGTTGGACCTTGAATACTTGCTGCCCATGGGGATCAAGGTCGATGACTTGCAAAACGTCGTCGCGCTGTATCACCTGATGCCTCCGCAGACGACGGCGCTGCAAGCGCAGCAGTTTGCCCAGGGCCGGCATACCATCATCCTCAGCCCCTCGCTGGTCACGGCGCGCTCGCACCAATGGCCGCTCAGCTCCTATTCGCAGTTGATACGCAGCCTCGATCCTGCGCGTTACCAGTGGTTTGTCTGTGGCCTGGCGAGCGAGCGTGGTCATCTGCAGGCCTTGCTGGACGAACACGCGCAGGACGCCCATGTGACCGACCTGGTCGGCAAACTGTCGCTGACCGACTTCATGGCCTTCATGCGTCAGTGCGACGCCATGATTGCCGGCAGCACGGGGCCGCTGCACCTGGCCGCTGCCATGGGCATACGCACGCTGGGCCTGTTCCAGTCGCGCAGTTCGGACCTGAAACGCTGGCAACCGATTGGCCGCGCCACGGCCATTATCCACAGCAGCGTTCGGTGCCAGGGCGAGCGGCGCGATGGCAATGCGGGGCAGTCACGGCCCTGTCCCTGCATCGTCGCCATCGATCCGATGCAGGTCGGCCAGCAGGTACGCGCCTGGTTCGAGCCCGTACAAGCTTGAGAATCAGCAACTTTTGCTTGCTTTCTTTTCACGTGTCAGATAATCTTTACACGTGTTAGGCGTTTGATGACAAACGCCCGCTGACTGGAAAGATCTCATGCGCCGTGTTTTCCGTTTTCTGGGTATCGCCCTGTTGTCCTTGCTTGGCCTGGCAGCGCTGTTGGCCGCGCTGCTGGCGTATTTCGTGTATGCACCCACGCCCGATGATCCGCATCTGCCGGGCACCCTGAAAAAAGCCAGCATCACGGTCGATGGCTTGACGCGCAACTACCTCACTTACGTGCCGCGCGGCTTGCCCAATGGGATGCCCCTGGTGATGGTCATGCACGGCTCGGGCGAAAGCGCGGCGCAGATTCGCGCGGAAACCGGCTACGAATTCGAACGCCTGGCGGAACAATATAACTTTGCGGTGGTCTATCCCGAATCGGCGTCGTTCGACTGGAACGATTGCAGCAAGGCCGGCGACTTCACGGTCAACGGCAAGGTTGTTGATGACGTCGCCTACATCGCCGCGTTGGAAGACAAACTGGTCACCGCCTTGCATGTCGATCCCAAGCGCGTCTATGCCACGGGCGTCTCCGCCGGGGGCTTCATGGCCTTGCGTCTCGCGCTGGAGGCGCCGACCCGGTTTCGCGCAGTCGCTGCCGTGGCAGCCCAGGTGCCCCGTCCCGAGAACTTCAAATGCCAGCCAGCGGGCGCCGGGACGTCGGTGATGATCATGAATGGCACCAAGGATCCGCTGGTGCCGTATGCGGGCGGCGAGGTCAATCTGCTGGGCTTGTTCTACAAGGGCGGGAATGTGCATTCCTCGCTGGAATCCGGGCAGTATTTTGCCGACTACAACAAGATCAAGGGGGAACCTGCCAGCCAGGAAACCACGGTCGTCAATGGCGTCAGCGTCGAACGCATCGTCTGGCGAAACGATGCCGCGACGGAAGTGGAACTGGTCGCCATTCATGACGGCGGGCATGGTTTGCCGCAAGCCTATTATCGTCGGCCGCGCTTGCTGGGGCCATCGCCCATGGCACCCGACGGCCCTGCCATCATCCTCGATTTTTTCATGCGTCAACGTCCCTGAACCTCGCGCGGCACTGGCTGGCACCTGCCTGCGCCGCGATAAAGGTCGATCAGCGCGGCGCTGCGGATCGCGCAAATACGGCGGTCCGGCTCGCTCCAACATGGTCAATGTGCAGCACATTGAAACCATGACCGAGGAGCTCTCATGACGATGCGCATTTCAGCCGGCCTAGTTGCCGGCACCACAGTAAGCCTGGCCCTGTTGCTGTCCGCCTGCGGCGGCAGCGACCCTGTTCCCACCATGCCGTCCGAACAGGCGCACGAACACGATGCCGCGCCGCCTGCTGCAGGCACGGCGGCAATGGTTGCCAGCGGCGTGGTGGAGGCCATGCCGGCGACCGCACCGACCGATCTTGGTCACGGCGCCACGCCCACGCCCACGCTGACCGAGACGATCACACTGGCGCCTACCTACACGCCGCTGGTTGCTGGCACCATCAATGCGCTGCCTTACTGGCCGGTATGGTGGGGCACGGGCCAGCCGGTGGACGGGGTGAACTGCCTGATCAACAGTAGCAACCATCACCACGGGCTGATCTCGATCTACAAGGATGGCAAGCGCCTGGGCTTTCCAGACGGTATAGGACGGGTGCACGCGGGCTGCTATCACGCCTACGAGATGCATGTGCACGACGTCACCGGCATCATCCATATGGAAACGGATGTGCCCAAGACCTTCAAACTGGGTCAGTGGTTTTCGCTGTGGCAGCAGCCGCTCAGGCGCGATGGCACGGCCGGGCTGGCAGGTCCGGTGCGCTTCTACCTGATCGACAAGGAAAAGCTCACCCCGTATTACGGCAATCCCTACGACATCGTCATGCTGCCGCATCGGGAAGTGCTGATCGTCAGCGGTAGCACCTTGTCGGTGGTGCCGCGCTATCAGTGGCCAGCTGGCATTTGAGCCGGCTTTAATTTCCGCCTTTCAACAGCCCGCGTTGCGACGCGGGCTTTTCTTTTTTGATGCGGATGTCAACGTGACAATCTGCGCAATTTCGTGCCAAAAACCAGCGTATGTTCTAGGAGTCGTCCTACTCCTGTAAGGCGATACCGGTGTTTCTCACCGGAAGGAATGCGAGATGGGCCGCCGCCTCTTTTTGCAATTGCGGACAGGAAAGCTCGCGATGTTTTTCCATCGTCTTGGATTTTTCAAAGGGAAACTTCTATGAACATCGAAAACATGATCGGCGCGATCCAGTCCGAATTGAAGGTTGGCGTCGATGGACGCGCTGGCCCGGAAACCTGGTCCGCCATTTATCGCCGCATTGTGCCAGCTTCCAAGCCTGCCACCGCTGCCACGGCCGCCACCACTGCCGCTGCAGCCCTCCCTGCACTGGCCGGCGACAAGGTTGATCCGCGCAGCGAAGAAACCATTGCCACGCTGCTGGCCAATGTGCAGCCCTACGCGCGTGCACTGGTGCACAAGGCTGCGGCAGCCGGCATCATGATCAAGGTGATCAGTGGCCTGCGCACCTTTG
>JBJMVX010000140.1:0-13877 GCA_045810445.1 Massilia sp. | reverse complement strand
TACAACCGCGAAAACCGCATCGCCACCTCGCGCCACATCTACACCAGCACCTGGCAGATCCTCCCCTGGTTTACCCTCCTTGCGGCCCTGGTCAGCCTGGTCCTGATCCGCATCGTGGTCGTCACTGCCTTGAGCTATGGCTTGTCACGCTATGCGCTCGAAATGGTGGTGCGCGTGCTGGTGCTCGAACTCATTCCCTTGACCGCTGCCATGTTCGTCGCCCTGCGCGCCGGCTTGGCCTTCAATGCCGGCGACGCGCGCGCGGTGCAGGTAGCCAGTGCAGCGAACGCCCAACAGGCAGCACAGGCGCAGAACCGCTTGCGCCTCGAACTGGTGCCGCGTGTGATCGCCAACGCCTTTTCAGTATTGAGCCTGGCCATGGTCAGCAGCGTGATCGTGCTGGTACTGGCCTATGTCAGCGTGTATGGCAATTCGCCATGGGGCATTCCCGAATACACGCGCACGGTCGGCCGCGTGTTCGAGCCGGTGGTCACTGCCGGCTTCCTCCTCAAGACTGTCCTGTTCGGCCTGGCCGTGGCCGTCATCCCCAGCGCTGCCCTGCTCGAGCAGCAGCGTTATGGGCGCCATACCGCGTCAACCGTGCAGCCAGGCGCGATTCGCCTGCTGTTCGTGCTACTGGTAATCGAGGCGGCCTCGCTGGCCGTCAAATATATTTAATAGGGAGTGCGCATGACCGAATCCGACGCGATGGCCCCGGCCGAACCGGTGCCCCATGTGGAAGTCAAGGCCGTCATCCTGCTGGTGCTGATGGCAGCCCTGATTGCGACTTTCCTGCTGTACGTGATGTACGCGCGCGGCGTGTTTGAAAACACGCGCCGCCTGGTGCTGGTGGCCGACAATTCGGAAGGCGTCATTCCCGGCATGGACATGACCTTCTCCGGTTTTCCCATCGGCCGCGTACAGCGGGTCGAACTGGCGCCGGACGGCAAGGCGCGCATCCTGGTGGACGTGAACCAGAAGGATGCCAAGTGGTTGCGCGTGTCGAGCGTGTTCACCATGGAAAAGAGCATGGTGGGCGAGACCCGCATTCGCGCCTTTTCCGGCATCCTGACCGACGCGCCGCTGGAGGAAAACGCGGTGCGCACGGTCTTGAGTGGCGACACGGCCGCCGAAATTCCCAAGCTGGTGGCCAGCGCCCGCGCGCTGCTGGAAAACCTTGAAAGCATGACCAATAGCGATTCGGCCATCAATACCAGCCTGGCCAATCTGCAGGTGGCCACGGGCCGCCTGGGCGGAAAATATGGCTTGCTGGGAGGCGCCCTGGGTAGCGAGGACGAAGCCCGCAAGCTGCTCAAGACCTTGGAGCGGGTCGACACCTTGCTGGCCAAGGCCGACCAGCGCGTGTTTGGCAAGGAGGGCGTGATGGACGACGCCCAGGCCACCATCCGCCAGCTCAATACGGTCCTCAAGGACGCCAGTGCCAGCTTGAAGAAGGTCGACGCGGTGCTGGTCGAAGCGCAGGCCGTGGCCGGCAACGCCAAGGTGGCGACCAAGGACTTGGGCGTCCTGCGCGGCGAAGTTGACGCCAGCCTGCGCAAGGTGACCCGATTGATCGATGAACTGAATCGCAAATGGCCCTTTGCCAGCGACACGGAGTTGAAACTGCCATGACCCATCGTCTCCTCATCGTCGCCACGGCGTTGGCGCTCAGCGCCTGTGGCAATCATCCGGTGCAACCGGCCTGGCAAGGCAATGCCGGCAGTGCGCTCACTGCCTTCAGTGACGCTTACTTGAAAGGCGACACCAGCATTGCCGATACCGAGTTCGCGCGTGCCCGCCTGGAACTGGCCAGCACCGGTCGACCCGACAAGGTTGCCCACGGCGAGCTGTATCGTTGCGCCACGCGCACGGCCAGCCTGGAGTTCGATCACTGTCCCGGCTTTACCGCGCTGGCCCAGGATGCCACACCCGCCCAGCAAGCCTATGCGGCCTTCCTGGATGGGCGCTGGCAGGGCCTCGATGCCAAGCTGCTGCCCGAGCCTCAGCGCGCCCTGGTGCAGGGCAAGGGGAGCTTGGCAACGATTGCCGACCCGCTGTCACGTCTGGTGGCGGCCGGTGTGCTGATGCAGTCGCAACGCATCACGCCAGGCGACATCATCGTGGCCACCGATACAGCGTCAAGCCAGGGCTGGCGCCGTCCGCTGCTCATGTGGTTGGGTGTGGCCCTGCAACGAGCGCGTGCGGGCGGCGACCAGGCTGGCGCGGCGCGCATCGAGCGGCGCATTGCGCTCGCCAGCGGGAGCGCTTCATGATGCGGACCTTGATCACACCTTTGCTGGCTGTGGCCATCCTGCTTGGCAGTACCGGCTGCCGCGCCGACATTTCTGATGCGCGCCGCGACCACATGCTGGCCGGTCCACATGGCTGGATTGATCTCTCATTCAAGTCTGCCCCACGCGTGGAGGCCTACCAGCGTGACAAGCAGTGTCTCATCGAGCTGAAACTGAATCAGCAGGAGCAATTGACGGACACCCTGGCTTTGGCCGAAGCAGGCCGACAGGCAGCGCCCCCAGGTTTTCGCTTTGTTGCCCCTGCAGGAAAAGCCGAGGCCGCGCTCACGCTGTCTGGCTGCGTACCGCAGCCGCAGGTTCTGCGCTTGCCGCTGGACGTGGGCAAGGATCAATTGCTGCACCTGGTCTACGATGGCAGCGCACTGGCGCTTGAGAGCAGCGTGCCGTTTGAGCCGACAACGCTTGAATGGCTGCATGAAGAAGTGCTGAAGCTGCACGCGAGCAACAACGCTTCCACCGATGCGGTCGGCAAGCTGACCCAGATCGCTTTTGCCAGCCTCGCGCTCAATGTGCTGGCCTTGCTGATCCTGGTGCTGGTGCTGTGGAAGCGGCGCCACAAGGCTGTTTGAGCTGCCTTAACGTGGTGCAAAGGCGCACTTTTATTTGGCGTGTTGCGCAAAAAGAGTGCAAATGCAATATTTTTGACGGCGACGTGTGACTTTTGCCGTGCAAACCGTTGCGGAATTTCCACTTATTAACAAAGATATCCACGACATAATACAGTTGCCGGCGTACACTAAATCATATGCATTGATTTAACCACGGGGGTCTTATGTCGAAGCGCTTCATGCACACGGTAGTCGTTGTCTCCATCATGCTCATCGGTTCGTATGCGTATGCCCAGCAATCGAAAGACGGGCCGATTTCGCCGCAGACGGTCGCGCTGAACTTGCAGATGGCTGAGCAGGGCAGCGTGCAGGGCCAGTTCACCATGGGTTATTTCTATGAGCGCGGCTACGGCGTGGTGGCCGATCTGGCTGTGGCGCGCAGCTGGTATCAGAAGGCTGCCTTGCAGGGCGACGCCAAGGCGCAGTTCAACCTCGGTGTGATGCATGCGATGGGCAAGGGCGGTCCGGTCGACAATGCCGAAGCCTTGAAGTGGCAGACCATGTCAGCTGAGCAGGGTTACGCACCAGCGCAAAACAACGTGGCAACCATGTACGACGAAGGCAAGGCCGTGACGCGCAATCTGAAAACCGCTTTCGGCTGGTACAAGAAGGCGGCCGAAGGCGGCAATGTGTCGGCCCAGGTCAACCTGGCATCGATGCTGCGCACGGGCCGCGGCTGCGAGCGCGATTTTGTCGCCTCGGCAGCGTGGTACACCAAGGCTGCCGAAGCGGGCAACCAGGGGGCCCAGGAGCGTCTGTCCTATCTGTTCTCGATTGGCCAGGGCGTGGCAAAAGACCAGGCCCAGTCGGACAAATGGAAAACCATGGCCATGACTTCGCCCAATGCGCAGGTCAACGTCGCCGACAAGGCTGGCGAATAAGTTGAAAGTTGAACCGGGGCGCGCAGCCTAGTTGCGCGCTTCCGGCTGCAAGGTCACATGATCGATGCCGTGCTTTTCAAGCAGCATCGCCTTCACGTCGGCCAGCAAGCCTGGCCACGCAGTCAGGCTGGCGATCTCCAGGTGGCCAATCAAGGCCGGCTGGCCCGGCGACATATCCCACACATGCAGGTCATGCACTGACAGCACGCCAGGTACGCGTGCCAGGTCGGCGCCCACGGCCAGGTAGTCGATTGCATGCGGTACGCCTTCCATGAGCGCGTGGTAGGACTCGCGCAGCACGGCCACGGTGGACTTCAAGATGAGCAGGGACACCAGCACGGAGAGCAGGGGATCGATCTGCATCCAACCAGTGAGGTAGATGACGGCGCCGGCGGCCAGCGCCGCGATGGAGCCAAGCAGGTCGCCCATCACATGCACCAGTGCCGCGCGCGTATTGAGGTTGCTCTGGTCGCGCGAGAGCACCCAGGCGACGACCAGATTGATGGCCAGACCAATGGCGGCGACGATGATGACCGTGCCCCCTTGCACAGGCGCCGGTGCGGCAAAGCGGCGCACCGCTTCAACCACGATCCATGCGACCACGGCCAGCATGGCCAGGCCGTTGACGAAGGCGGCCAGCGCTTCGGCGCGGCCAAAGCCGAAGGAGTGGCGCGCCGATGGCGGGCGGCGCGCGATCAATTGTGCCAATAGTGCCAGGCCGAGCGAGGCGGCGTCCGTGACCATATGGCCGGCATCGGAAATGAGCGCCAGGGAATTGGCAAGGAAGCCGGTCGCCACTTCCACCACTGCGAAGGCCAGTGTCAGCAGCAGGGCAAACACCAGCGCGTGCTGGCTGCGGTTCTCGGCCACGTGCACATGGCGGGCGTCGCCGTCATGGTGGGCGTGCAGATGGGCGGAGGAAGAGGGGGGAATGTTCGCTTGCATGGGCGCAGTGTAAAGGAAAATGGCGCGGCGTTTCAGCGAGCGATTTTCAGCGCCATGCACGGGGTAAAAGTAGCCCTTGTTTTTCTCGGAACGGCTCTCTATAATGCTGGTCTTCGGGCGGTTAGTTCAGCTGGTTAGAATACTTGGTCGACATCCAAGGGGTCGGGGATTCGAATTCCTCACCGCCCACCAGAATCTGCAGTAATACAGTAAGAGTGAGAAAGGCATCATGGTTATGACACCGCGAACTACGACGGAGTTGTTCCAGCGACACTAGTCGAGGTGATTCCTTTTGCTCTACGAAAAGAAAAACGCGGCTAAGTCCGCGTTTTTTTTCGTCCGCATTTTCGTTTTAAAATCAGTCTTTGTTCAGGAGAACAGCATGATTTCAGTCCGCCTTCCCGATGGTTCCGAGCGCCAGTTTGATGGTCCAGTCACCGTAGCCCAGGTCGCCGCCAGCATTGGTACCGGTTTGGCCAAGGCGGCGCTGGCCGGCAAGGTCGATGGCAAGGTGGTCGATACCTCCTACCTGATCGAACACAATGCCGAGTTGGCCATCATTACCGACAAGGATGCCGAAGGCCTGGACGTGATCCGTCACTCAACGGCCCACTTGCTCGCCTACGCGGTCAAGGAGTTGTTCCCTGACGCGCAAGTGACCATCGGTCCGGTGATCGAAAACGGCTTTTACTACGATTTCTCGTACAAGCGCCCGTTCACGCCGGACGACCTGGTGGCCATCGAAAAGAAGATGGCGGAACTGGTCAAAAAGGATGAGAAAGTCACGCGCAGCGTGCTGCCGCGCGACGAAGCGGTGGCCTATTTCAAGTCGATCGGCGAGCACTATAAAGCCGAGATCATTGCCTCGATTCCTGCTGGCGAAGATGTGTCCCTGTATGCCGAAGGCGGGTTCACCGACCTGTGCCGCGGCCCGCACGTGCCCTCGACCGGCAAGCTGAAAGTGTTCAAGCTGATGAAGCTGGCCGGCGCTTACTGGCGCGGCGACTCCAAAAATGAAATGCTGCAGCGTATCTACGGCACGGCCTGGGTTAAGAAGGAAGATCAGGAACTGTATCTGCACAACCTGGAAGAAGCGGAAAAGCGCGATCACCGCAAGTTGGGCAAGCAGCTCGACTTCTTCCACTTCCAGGAAGAGGCGCCTGGCCTGGTGTTTTGGCACCCGAAAGGCTGGACCATCTGGCAGCAGGTGGAGCAGTACATGCGCCACAAGTACCAGGTCAATGGCTATCAGGAAGTCAAGGCGCCGCAGATTCTCGACAGCAGCCTGTGGGGTAAAACCGGCCACTGGGAAAACTACCGCGAGAACATGTTTGTCACGGAATCGGAAAACCGTTCCTATGCCTTGAAGCCGATGAATTGCCCGGGCCACGTGCAAATCTTTAACAGCAATATGCGCAGCTACCGCGACCTGCCGCTGCGCTACGGCGAGTTTGGCCAGTGCCACCGCAACGAGCCGTCCGGCGCGCTGCACGGCATCATGCGCGTGCGCGGCTTTACCCAGGATGATGGTCACATTTTCTGCACCGACGAGCAGATCGAGCCGGAAGTGGTGGCCTTTCACCAGCAAGCCATGGAAGTGTATGGCGACTTCCATTTCGAGAACATCGAAGTGAAGCTGGCGCTGCGTCCGGATAATCGTATCGGCACCGATGAGGTGTGGGACAAGGCGGAAGAAGCTTTGCGCTCGGGCTTGCGCGCCTGTGGCGTGTCCTGGACCGAGTTGCCGGGCGAGGGGGCTTTCTATGGTCCGAAAATCGAATACCACTTGAAGGACAGCCTTGGTCGTCCATGGCAGGTCGGCACCATGCAGGTCGACTTCTTCATGCCCGAGCGTCTGGGTGCGGAATATGTGGCGATGGACAATTCGCGCCAGGTGCCGGTCATGCTGCACCGCGCGATTGTCGGCTCGCTCGAGCGCTTCATCGGCATCCTGATCGAGAACTATGCAGGGGCCTTGCCGCTGTGGCTGGCGCCGGTGCAAATTTCGGTGCTCAATATTTCCGATGCCCAGGCCGAGTACACGAAGGAAATCGCCGCTTTGTTGAGCAAATCGGGCTTCCGCGTGCAAGCGGATTTGCGGAATGAGAAGATAACCTATAAAATACGCGAACATTCCGTCCAAAAACTGCCATATATCCTCGTGATTGGCGACAAAGAGCGGGATGCCAACACTGTGGCCGTGCGTGCACGAGGCAATGTCGACCTGGGCGTCATGTCCATCGACGCACTCGTGGAACGACTCAAACTCGAGATCGCTTCCAAGGCTTGACGAGGTAACTCGCCAGCACGGCTCTTCATCAGATTTTAAAAGGAAACAACATAGCTACTGACAAGTCACATCGCATCAATGGCGAAATCACCGCCCCAGAAATGCGTTTATCCGGGGTGGAAAACGAGCCGCTTGGCATTGTGAGCCTGGCTGAGGCTTTTCGTCTGGCCGAAGAAGCGAACGTCGACCTGGTGGAGATTGCGCCAACTGCGCAGCCACCGGTTTGCCGCTTGATGGACTACGGCAAATTCAAGTATTCGGAGCAGAAGAAGGCGCACGAAGCGAAGTTGAAGCAGAAAATCATCCTCGTGAAGGAAGTCAAATTCCGTCCGGGTACCGATGATGGCGACTACAACATCAAGCTGCGCAATCTGATCAAGTTCCTCGACGAGGGCGACAAAACCAAGATCACGCTGCGTTTCCGCGGTCGTGAAATGGCCCACCAGGATATCGGTTTCCGGATGCTCGAGCGTCTGAAGGCTGATCTGGAGCAGTATGGCCAGGTTGAGCAGTTTCCGAAGATGGAAGGGCGGCAGATGATCATGATACTGTCCCCGAAGAAAAAGAAGTAATTCTGTATCATATTGACAAGGCCGGTGGGGCGACTCACCGGCTTTTGTCGTTTGATGGGCCGTTGCGCCACCAAGAGCAGGGCCGGCGGTCGCTGCACCGCCCCCGTAAGCGTGCACCACCCACGTCGTCCTGCGAAAGCGGGGATCCATGCTCCCTATGCTCAGCATGGGCCCCCGCTTTCGCGAGGGCGAGGTGCTGGTGAGTGGGAGCATGTTATGGGTGCAATCGGCCCAGGATCGTTGCACTTAAACCAAGGCCTAATGATATTCCACATCAGCACTTGTCATCACCCGGCTGTTTCATGGTAAAATCTTCGGCTTCCTTCTGCAAAGTTGGAAGACTAATGTGAAAGCAGGCATCTAAGCGCAGCACCTCGCTGCCACCTGCAATCCTGCTACTGGAGCTGTCCTCGGACAGAACTACTATGCCTAAAATGAAGACCAAAAGCTCCGCGAAGAAACGTTTTCGCGTGCGTCCAGGTGGAACCGTTAAGTCGGGTCACGCTTTCAAGCGCCACATCCTGACCAAGAAAACCACCAAGAGCAAGCGCCAACTGCGCGGAATCACGAACGTCGACGCTGCGGATGTACGTTCCGTCATGCGTATGATGCCGTCTGCTTAATCTCACACTCAATTTAAGGAGTTACTATGCCTAGAGTAAAACGTGGGGTTACAGCTCGTGCCCGTCATAAGAAAATTCTTGTCCAAGCTAAAGGCTACCGTGGTCGCCGCAGCAAGGTATACCGTGTTGCCAAGCAAGCAGTCATGCGCGCTGGCCAATACGCTTACCGCGATCGCCGCAACAAGAAGCGCGTCTTCCGCCGCCTGTGGATCGCTCGTATCAACGCCGCTTCCCGTGAGCATGGCGTGACGTACAGCGTATTCATGAACGGCTTGAAGAAAGCATCGATCGAACTGGACCGTAAAGTCCTGGCCGATATGGCTGTGATGGACAAGCCGGCATTTGCCGCGATTGTCAACGCAGTAAAGGCCAAGATCGCTGCGTAAGCAACGGTCTTAGTCAGCGCCGCTGTATGCGGCTCGAGAAGCGGGGCAGAGGTTCAAACCTGTGCCCCGTTTTTGATTGTGGCGCACGCGCCTACCCTTGAAACGGATCTCACCCGCATGAACTCCCTCGAAGACCTCGTCGTCTCGGCCCAGGCTGACTTTATCGCCGCCGAAGACGCTGCCGCACTCGAAAACGCCAAAGCCAAATATCTGGGCAAGACGGGCCAGATCACCGAACAAATGAAGGGTCTGGGCAAGCTCGACCCGGAACAGAAAAAAGTCCAGGGCGCGTTGATCAACGCGGCCAAGGTGCAGATTGAAACAGCCTTGACGGCGCGCCGCGACGCGCTGGCCAATGCCCAGCTTGAAGCGCGCTTGAACGCGGAAGCCATCGATGTCACCCTGCCAGGTCGCGGTCGCGCCGGCGGCGGCATCCACCCGGTCATGCGCAGCTGGGAGCGGGTCGAGGAAATCTTCCGCTCCATCGGCTTCGACGTGGCCGACGGCCCGGAAATCGAAACCGACTGGACCAACTTCACGGCCCTGAACAGCCCCGAGAACCATCCTGCGCGTTCGATGCAGGATACCTTCTACATCGAGGGCAATGACAGCACCGGCAAGCCACTGCTGCTACGCACCCACACCAGCCCGATGCAGGTGCGTTACGCGCGCACCCACACGCCGCCGATCAAGGTGATTGCGCCTGGCCGCACCTACCGCGTCGATTCGGACGCCACCCATTCGCCCATGTTCCACCAGGTCGAAGGCCTGTGGATTGCCGAAGACATTTCGTTTGCGGACTTGAAGGGCGTGTACCTCGCTTTCGTGAAAGCCTTCTTCGAGACGGACGATTTGCAAGTGCGTTTCCGTCCTTCCTACTTCCCCTTCACCGAACCGTCGGCCGAGATCGATATCGCCTTTGGCAGCGGTCCGCTCAAGGGACGTTGGCTGGAAGTGTCGGGCGCCGGCCAGGTGCACCCGACGGTGGTAAAGAACTTCGGCCTGGATCCGGAAAAATTCATCGGTTTCGCGTTCGGCTCCGGCCTGGAGCGCTTGACCATGCTGCGTTACGGGATTAACGATCTGCGCCTGTTCTATGAAGGCGATCTGCGTTTCCTGAAACAGTTCAACTAAATCTGAGGCGAATACACATGCAATTTTCTGAAAATTGGCTCCGTACCATGGTCGATCCGAAGATGACGTCGGATGAGCTGGCCCATTTGTTGACCATGTCCGGCCTCGAGGTCGAAGAAGTCGAAGCAGTCGCGCCGCCGTTCTCCAACGTGGTGGTGGCCGAAGTGCTGGAAGTGGTGCGCCACCCGAACGCGGACCGCCTGAACGTGTGCACCGTCAATGTCGGTACCGGCACCCATTTGAACATCGTGTGCGGCGCGCCCAATGTGCGCGCTGGCATGAAGGCCATCTGCGCCATGGCCGGCGCCATCCTGCCGCCTGGCGCCGATGGCAAGCCTTTTGTGATCAAGGTTGGCGAGCTGCGTGGGGTCGAGTCGCAGGGCATGATGTGCTCGGCCAAGGAATTGAAAATCTCGGAAGAGAGCAACGGCCTGATGGAACTGCCGTCGGACGCGCCGGTCGGCCAGAACATCCGCGACTATCTGGCATTGAACGACCTGAAATTCACCATCAAGCTCACGCCCAACAAGGCGGACTGCCTGTCGGTGCTGGGCGTGGCGCGCGAAGTGTCGGCCCTGACCGGCACGCCGCTGGTGATGCCGTCCTCGCGCACGGTGCCTGTCAATGGCAGTGAAGTGCTGCCCGTGAAAATCAGCGCGCCGGATTTGTGCGGCCGCTTTTCGGGCCGTGTGATTCGCGGCTTGAACGCCAAGGCGGAAACGCCGGCCTGGATGCGCCAGCGCTTGGAGCGCAGCGGTCAGCGCCCGGTGTCGGCCCTGGTCGACATTTCCAACTACGTGATGCTGGAACTGGGTCGCCCTTCGCATGTGTTCGACCTGGACAAGATCCACGGCGGGCTCGATGTGCGCTGGGGCAAACCAGGCGAGACCCTCAAGCTCTTGAACGGCAATACCGTGGAAGTCGATGGCTGGGTGGGCGTGATTGCCGACGACAAGGAACTTGAATCGCTGGCCGGCATCATGGGCGGCGACGCCACGGCTGTGTCGCTGGAGACGGAAAACATTTACCTGGAAGCGGCATTCTGGTGGCCAAACGCCATCCAGGGGCGCGCGCGCCGCTACAATTTTTCCACGGATGCGGCGCACCGTTTCGAGCGTGGCGTGGACTTTGCCACCACGGTGGAACACATCGAGCGCATTACGGCCCTGCTGGTGGAAATCTGCGGCACCGCCCACACCCTGGTCGGCCCGATTGACGACCAGAGCGTCAATGTCCCGCAGCGCCCACCGGTGACGCTGCGCACCGCGCGCGCGCAAAAAGTCATTGGCGTGCCCATCACGGACGCCATGGTGGCCGACATTTTCACCCGCCTGGCGCTGCCGTTCACGCAGCAGCCTGGCCTGTTTTCCGTGACCGCGCCATCCTACCGTTTCGACATCGAGATCGAGGAAGACTTGATCGAGGAAGTCGCACGCGTCTATGGTTTCGAGAACATTCCTGCACTGCCACCGGTGGCTGCGAGCCAGATCATTTTGGCGCCTGAAAACACGCGTTCGCTGTTCGCGTTGCGCCACCAGTTGGCCGACCTCGGTTACCAGGAAGTGGTGAACATGAGCTTTGTGGAGTCCGCGTGGGAAGCTGATTTCAGCGCCAACGACGCGCCCATCAAGCTGCAAAACCCGATTGCCAGCCAGATGAACGTGATGCGCTCGTCGCTCATCGGTTCCCTGGTGGCCAATGTGCGCTACAACCTGAACCGCAAGGCGGGCCGCGTGCGCGTCTTTGAAGTGGGCGCCATTTTCAAGCGCAATCCCGACGCCGTCGACGGTCCCCTGGCAGTGGCAGGTTTCGACCAGCCCAAACGCGTGGGCGCCATCGCCTACGGCCCAGCCCAGGACGAGCAGTGGGGCGTGCCAACGCGTGCAGTGGACTACTTCGACGTGAAGGCCGATGTGGAAGCCATGTTTGCGCCGCGCAGCGTGCGTTTTTCCAAGGCCAACCATCCCGGGCTGCACCCTGGCCGCTCGGCCATCGTCAGCTTGGATGGCGTGGAAGTAGGCTTTCTGGGCGAGCTGCATCCACGTTGGTTGCAGAAATACGACTTGCCACAAGCACCAGTCTTGTTCGAGTTGGACGCAGTTGCATTGCAACAACGTGTGGTGCCCCACTATAATGAGATTTCGAAGTTCCCGGGCGCCACGCGCGACCTGGCCCTGGTGGTCAAACAGGACGTGGCGGCGCAAGCCGTGCTGGACGCTTTCCATTCTGAACTGCAAGTAAATCCTGCTGGCAAGATTGTGCAAGCCATTGTTTTGTTTGATGAATATCGCGGAAAAGGTTTGGAGTCTGACGAAAAAAGCCTTGCTTTCCGCTTTAGCTTGCAAGATACTCAAACCACCTTGCAGGACGATCAGGTCGACGCCGTTATGACGGCAGTGACCGGCGCCGCGAAGCAGCAACTTGACGCGAAACCGCGTTCATGACTTCCATAAAGCAATAACGTTGAAGGCAGGGCTGTAAAATTAATAACAACGACGTGGACACTGCCGTTCTCCAATCGGCGCTCGCGGCTGACTTGCATCGTGCGATGCAAGTGGCCAAGGTACGCCAGGAGGCGGAAAAAGATTTGCCGACCTTGACCAAGGCTGAGCTGGCCGAACTGTTGTTCGAACAGGTCGGCTTGAACAAGCGCGAGGCCAAGGACATGGTCGAGACCTTCTTCGATGAAATCCGCAATGCGCTCGAACGTGGCGAGGCCGTCAAGTTGTCGGGCTTTGGCAATTTCCAGTTGCGCGACAAGCCGCAGCGGCCCGGACGCAATCCCAAGACTGGGGAAGAAATTCCGATCACGGCGCGGCGCGTCGTCACCTTCCATGCGAGTCAAAAATTGAAGGGCATGGTCGAAGAGACCAGTCCGGTCACCCGCGCCGCCTGAGCGCCTTAAAAGCCCCCTATGAACGATCGTCCCAGCAAGACCGATCTGATTGTGCTGCCGGCCATTCCGGCCAAGCGCTATTTCACCATTGGTGAAGTGAGCGAACTGTGTGGCGTGAAACCGCACGTGCTGCGATACTGGGAACAGGAATTCACCCAGCTTAAACCCGTCAAACGGCGCGGCAACCGGCGTTACTACCAGCACCACGAAGTGTTGCTGATCCGGCGAATCCGCGAGCTGCTGTACGAACAGGGCTTTACCATCAGCGGTGCGCGCAACAAGCTCGATAGCCGGGTTGGTGCGCCACTGGCGGCAGGCGCCGACGAGGCGCAGCAGGATGGCGAGGGACAGGATTGGATGGCGCCGGCAAGTGCGGGCCTCAATCCAGCGCTGCTGCGCGCCGAACTGACTGCCATACTCGCGCTGCTCAAACCGAGAGCGTAAGGGGGCGGGCCACCACGCGGTCGGCCGTTCCCATTCGTGTTTGTACAAACCACCCAGAGTGCTAGAATACCAAGCGATGCGCTGCCGCGTGTGGGGCACGTGCGGACTCTTTCCTGTACCAGGAAAACTATAAGGGAAGACAATGATACGCGTTGCCATATGTGACGACCACCAGATAGTAAGAGCAGGCTTCAAGCAGATTTTTTCGTCCTCGCCCGACTTCGATGTCGTGGCCGAAGGCGCCACCGGCCGCGAGGCACTCGATATCGCGCGCCGCGAAATTTGCGATGTGCTCCTGCTCGATATCGCCATGCCCGACCAGAGCGGCATTGACATCCTGCGCACCATCCGTCAGGGCCAGCCCAGCTTGCCGGTGCTGATTCTGTCCGGCTATCCCGCCCAGCAATATGCCCTGAACCTGTTCAAGATGGGCGCCAACGGTTATCTGAACAAGGAGTGCGAAGCGGACGAACTCAAAACCGCCGTGCGCACCGTGTTCCAGGGTCGCCGCTATGTCAGTTCCACGGTTGGCGAGTTGCTGGCCCAAAGTTTTGACCGCGATCCCAGCACGGCCTTGCACACCGAATTGTCGGACCGCGAATTTCAAGTCTTCCTGCGCCTGGCCAAGGGCGCCACGGTGTCCGATATCGGCGTGGCGCTGTCGCTTTCGATCAAAACGGTGTCCACCTACCGTACCCGCATCATGGAAAAAATGGGGCTGCAATCGAATAGCGATCTGACCTATTACGCCATGAAAAACAATCTGCTCGACTAGGCCGTATTCAC
>JBJMVX010000139.1:0-4589 GCA_045810445.1 Massilia sp. | reverse complement strand
TTCCGCCACCACCAAACAATACCAGACCGTTACCGGTTACGATGACCGCGGGGTCGAAATCAACGCCACGCCCTACGCCTACAGCCTGATCGTGATGCCCGAAGCGGCGCCGCGCGCCTGGGACGTACCCAATTTTGAAGCCTTGACCGCCGCGCATTTCGAACAGATCGAACAGGACCAACCCGACGTGGTCATCCTTGGCACGGGCGAGCGCCAGCGCTTTGTGCACCCACGCCTGATCGCCAGCCTGTCGGCGCGCCATATTGGCGTCGAATGCATGGACAGCAAGGCCGCCTGCCGTACCTACAACGTGCTGATGGGTGAAGGCCGCAAGGTCACACTGGCCCTGATCATTCCGGCGCTCACCTAATGGTAGTTTCATAAGGCATTTCAGCCCGAATTAAGCCTTCCCCGGGACAATGTTTCATTCCCCTGTTGCGCTGCGGGGTATAAAATCAGCGCTGATGCACTCTTTTGGAGAGACCCTGTGGCTGATAGCCAACTTGCAGCACCCATGAATGATTTCAGCGCCGCCATGACCGGCGCCACGCCTTTCCAGCTCAGCGGTCGCCCTGCCCGCTACACGGTCCTGTACTTCTACCCGAAGGACAACACACCTGGCTGCACCACGGAAAGCATTGCATTTCGCGAGCTCCATCCCCAGTTTCAGGCTGCAAACACGGAAATTTACGGCATCAGCCGCGACTCCCTGCGCTCGCACGAGGGCTTTAAATCCAAGCTCGGCCTGCCCTTCGAGCTCATTTCCGATCCGGAAGAGGCGATGTGCCTGCAGTTTGGCGTCATGAAAATGAAGAACATGTATGGCAAGCAAGTACGTGGTGTCGAGCGCAGTACGTTTGTCATTGACGCTGATGGGAGAATAGTGAAAGAATGGCGTGGCGTGAAGGTGCCAAACCACGCTGAGGAAGTGCTGGCGTTTGTCCAGAGCCAGCCGTGATCAACCGCTCCAGACCTTGAGTGAATTCGCCTATTTTGAGTCAAACAGTTCGCGTTACCGCATCACTTCAATCTGGCGGCTCGCCGGCCCGGACATCATGCCGGGCCCGGTCAGCGCCTTGTAATTCAAACAGCCGTATCGACCCCGCCAGCAGTTCTATCGCCGACGCCGCCGTCCGGCCATCCCCCCAGTTTATTTAAGATTGAGACTCTGATGCCACTGCCAAAACTCCCCACCAAGCCTGCCGCCCTTCTGCTCGCTAAAGACTACCCGAAAGCTGACCGCAGCAAGCCTGCCGGTCCCGCCTTCGCGCCACCGAAACCAAAACTAGCTGCCGTGAGCGAAGCGCCGCCCGTGGCCGCGCCAAAAACGGCAGCCAAGACCACCAAGGCCAAGCCTGTCGTCGTCGAGGCCGCACCGGCGCCCGTGCCGGCGCCAGTGGCCAAGCCCGCTTCACGCGGCAAGGAAAAACCCCACGCTGACCTGGAAGCGCTGCACTCGGTCAAGCACAAGCCGGTGGAAAGCTCGGCCAAGTCCAAGTCCAGCCGCAATGCCGACAAGTCCGGCCTGAGCAAGATGTTCGTGCTCGACACGAACGTGCTGATGCACGATCCATCGTCGCTGTTCCGCTTCGAAGAGCACGACGTCTACTTGCCGATGATGACGCTCGAAGAGCTGGACGATCACAAGAAAGGCATGTCGGAAGTGGCGCGTAACGCCCGTCAGGTGTCGCGCACGCTCGACGCCTTGGTGGGCACGCTGGAAGACGGCGCCATTGAAAACGGCATCTTGCTCTCCAAGCTGGGCAACAAGGATGCCAAGGGCCGCCTGTTCTTCCAGACCCGTCTGCAAAGCGGTCCGACCCTGCCGGAAGGCCTGCCACAAGGCAAAGCCGACAACCAGATTCTGGGCGTGGTGCGCAACCTGGAAGCGGAGCAACCGGGCCGTGCCATTGTGCTGGTGTCCAAAGACATCAACATGCGCATCAAGGCGCGTGCGCTGGGCTTGCCGGCAGAAGACTACTTCAACGACCACGTGCTGGAAGACACCGACCTGCTGTACTCGGGCATCGTGCAACTGCCGGACGACTTCTGGAACAAGAACGGCAAGGACATGGAGTCCTGGCAGGAAAACAAGAACGGTGTGTCGGCGACCTACTACCGCGTAACCGGCCCGACTGTTGCGACCTTGCTGGTCAATCAGTTCGTGTTCCTGGAGCCGAAAAATGGCGAAGCGCCCTTCTACGGCCAGGTCAAGCAGCTCAACGGCAAGACCGCCGTGCTGCAAACCCTGCGCGACTTTAGCCATACCAAGAACAATGTGTGGGGCGTCACCGCGCGCAACCGCGAGCAGAACTTTGCGCTCAACCTGCTGATGAATCCGGAATGCGATTTCGTCACCCTGCTCGGCCAGGCTGGTACCGGCAAGACCTTGCTGGCGCTTGCTGCAGGTCTGGCGCAAGTGCTGGAAACCAAGCTCTACAACGAGATCATTGTCACCCGCGTGACGGTGCCGGTGGGTGAAGACATCGGTTTCCTGCCGGGTACGGAGGAAGAGAAAATGTCGCCATGGATGGGCGCGTTTGATGACAATCTGGAAGTGCTCAACAAGTCCGATTCGGACGGTGGCGAGTGGGGCCGTGCGGCTACCCAGGATCTGATTCGTTCGCGCATCAAGATCAAGTCGCTCAACTTCATGCGCGGTCGTACGTTTGTGAACAAGTTCCTGATCATCGACGAGGCGCAGAATTTGACGCCCAAGCAGATCAAGACCCTGGTCACGCGCGCCGGTCCTGGCACCAAGATTCTGTGCCTGGGCAACATCGCGCAGATCGACACGCCTTACCTGACTGAAGGCTCGAGCGGGCTGACCTATGTGGTCGATCGCTTCAAGGGTTGGTCGCACAGCGGCCACGTGACGCTGGCGCGCGGTGAACGTTCGCGCCTGGCCGATCACGCGAGCGAAGTGCTGTAAGCGCTTAGAAGCCACAATAAAAAACCCTGTGCGCCTCGCGGTGCACAGGGTTTTTTTATCGACGTTACCACCACCATCACTGTCCTTGCGAAAGCGAGGACCCATACCACCTCAATATAGGTTAGGGCGCTTCCATGCCAGCGCTGTATGGGTCCTCGCTTTCGCAAGGACAGTGGGGCTGATGTTCCCGCTCCGGGAAATTCTCAGCGAACCTCGCAATCGACATTGGCCGCCTTGCCGCTATTCTGGTTATTGATCGCGGTCGGCGCAGAAAACGCCGGTGGCAGCGTGAATTGCATACCGGGGTTAGCCGGCAGCACGATCGGCGGCTGCTTGAAGCTCGCGGTATAACCAAACTGCCCGGCAGTAAATATTTGCGCTCCGCCCCCATTACTCAGATTGATAATCCCATCCAACACCTGCACATATAACCCAGGTGACTTTGCCCCCGGGACCGGCATGGCCAGCGGGCTGCCCAATACATTGTCCCCCGCCGTTGTCGCAGCCAGCCAGGCCGCGCGACTAGCCATCGTGTCCCCTGCTGGTTCCACCCATTCAGCAATAAAAGTCGTTCCACGAATGCCAATGGTCGCACTCGGCGTTTTCAGCTGAAACTTTTCACGATTGCGCTTGCCCAGCAAACCAGTGATCGAACGCAAACCACCCTTCACCAACGCAAAGTTGGCGCTGTCACCCTCAGGTTTGCCAGCATCGTAAGAAAACGCCTCGATCTTGAAGGTCGTCCCGGGCTTGAGCGTAATTTCACTGTTATCGATGAACTTGATCTGCGCATAGGTGTTTTTCTCAGACACCAACGTATCGCCCTGTTCCACCTCGGAGCGCGCGGCCAGCACCTTGACCGTGCCGTCAGCCTTCTTGGCCAGTAAAGGACCACTCAGGTTGATCACCGTACCAGCGACCTGCGCTGCCAGTGCCAAGCTGCAGGCACCGGCCAGCAAGAACGCAGCGAGCGTCTTAATTGCAGTACATTTTTTTGACGGGTTCATCTTTTTTTACTCCTGTCTTGTCACTTGCAGCTGATTCTTTTTTGTCGTCTTTTTTGGTATCCGACGTCGGCTCACCTTTTTTTGTCTCGTTCGTTCCATTGATGACGTTGGTGATCGTCGAGACGATTTGCGCATTGGATGCATTGACCGTCGGCTGGACCAAGGCACAAGCCGGACGCGACGGATCACTGGCACATTGCCCAACCGGCGGCAACACCACGGAGCAGCCAGGCAGCGTCGGGCTGGCCGTGCATTGCGCCAGCGTCGGCAACACCGCGATGCAGCCTTGCAGCGTCGGCGTGGCAGTACAGGCGGACAGGGTCGGCAACACCACCTGGCAGCCGGCCAAGGCAGGGTTGGCAACGCAGGCGGACAGCGTTGGCAATACCACCGCGCAGCCAGGCAAAGCCGGATTGCTGATGCACGATGCCAGCGATGGCAGCACCACCGAGCATCCTGGCGTGGTCGGCGCCGACGTACACACGGCAACCGACGGCAGGACCACGCTGCAACCCGGCTTGCCAGGATCGGCGATGCAGGCAGTCAGGGTTGGCAGTACCACGCTGCAGCCTGGGGTCGCAGGATTGGCAATACACGCCGTCAGACTTGGCAATACCACGCTGCAGCCCGGCGTTGACGGATTGGCAATG